>JAEDFN010000041.1 GCA_016292775.1 Paludibacteraceae bacterium | reverse complement strand
TTTTTTAGTATAAAAAAGCCGGACTGTTTCTTGTTTTAAAAGAATCAGTTCGGCTTTTACTTAATTTACTGTTTGTCAACGATATCTCTTTCCTACGAAATAGATATCTACTTAATATTTAATATACTGTTATAGTTGTCCTGCTTCTACGAGGGTGATTATGCGTTCTATCATTTCATCGTCTTTATTATCACCGAATTTTTGTTTTAGGTTTGCGCCACACATTTTAGCGAACATTTGGTAGAAACCTGCTCGGAACGAACCGCGGTATGCTTTTATTAGTTCGTAACTTGAGGCGTCGCATTCACGGTCTACAAGGCGCATCAGGAGTGTGCCTTGGCGGAGCGTCATCTTACTCATTCTATCGTAATTAGCTTGATATATGCGCTTTTCAAAACCCTTCATATACTTATCGCGAGCGCGCTTGTTGGGTAATTTCATTAGTGTGTCGTTAGTTTCTCGTATCAAGTCCTTAATATAATAACTCAATGGGAGGGTTTTCTTAACATCGTAAACGAGGCGCCAATAATATTTTTCTTGTTTTTTGTTTTTGAATTTCATCTGAGGGTAGCAGTACACGGTGTTCAGTACATAATGGGGCATAGTATCGCCGTTTATTACTACTGCACTAATTGTGGTGAGGCGCTTTATAAGAGCTTCAGCATAAGAGGTCTGACCATGTATTATCCCGATGAAACCACATAAAAAAACTATTATTATTGTTCTACGTTTCATAATTCAATTCTTTTGAGTTTTGATTATTATGGTGTTTTTTTATCTCAAAAAATAGTATTAAAGTAGGGTTGTATCGTTTTTAATTTTTTGAGATGTTTTTTAATAATAGACTATTCAAGGTAGATAAAAGTTTATTTTGTTTTGAAAATATGTCGTTTAGTATTTTTGGGGTTATAGTATATCCATTTTTTATCCGGAATTCTTATTATATATTTTTTGCCGTCGTAAGGGAGTTCATTTCCTCTAATCCATGGGTTTGCGTCGCGGAGGATAGCGTATGATATTCCTTGGTTTTTAGCCCATGAAGTAAGGTTTGTAATGGCGGAATCCACGGTGACTTCGGTGAAAATCATAGGTGGATAGAGGGCTTTTTCGGGGATGTTATATCCGAAATCAGATTGGTTTTCGAAGAAAATTTTAGCGGCAATAATTCTAAAAATATATCTTGAAGTTTCGGAATTCAGGTAAAGGTCGGTAGCATGAGACACCTGTTGTTTACGGAGTTCGGCAGAAATTTTGTTTTGCCCCGCATTATAGCTTGCCACTGTAGCGCTCCAGTTGCCGTATTTGTTATATGCGTTTTTGAGGTATCTGCAAGCGGCGATAGTAGCTTTGCGGATGTTATATCTTTCGTCGACAAATTTGTTGACGGTAAGTCCGAATTCGCGAGCGGTACCCTCCATGAATTGCCAAAATCCGGCTGCACCTACACCCGAGCGGGCGAGTGGGTTACAATTACTCTCTATCAGCATCAGATACTTTATATCATCCGGAACCCCTTCTTCTTTGAGAATTTGCTCTATTTCAGGTAGGTATCTATTGGCACGCTTTATTATCAAGGTTGTATTGGTGTGCATATTGCAGAAGTTGATTAGCTCTCTGTCGAGCCTCTCACGCATATCGTATCTGCTGAAATCTATGGTTTCATCGGCAAAAATCACCTTTTCCGGTATCTCTACATTAGTGATAAAGGCGGGGTATAATTCCGAGTTGTTTTCATCATCTTGCGAGAAAGAGCCTTTTATAGAGTTGTTATTGCAGCAACTGCAAGATAGTGAGAAGATAAAAAGGGAGGCAAATAATGTAATTTTTCTTTTAATATTATTCATAGCATTGAAATTTTCGAAATTACAAAGTTATAATTATCTGCAAAAATAATGAAAATAATTGCTGTAAAATATATTGGCAAAGGTAATAAAAAAATCAATCCATCTTACACTTTGTAAAAAAGAATAAGATGGATTGAAAAGAGATAATTAAGTACAAAGCGATTAGTTTTCTGCTTTGTGAACAGTAACTTGAGGGAATGGGAAGTTTATGCCCTCTTTATTGAAGGTATCGTAAACTGTTTCATTCATAGCGAAGAACACGTCCCAATAGTCGGCAGAATTTACCCAAACGCGAACAGTGATATTAACGCTGCTATCGGCGAGTTCACCGAGACCGATAAAGTGAGCAGGATCTTTAAGGATTCGAGCGTCGTTAGCTATTATAGTCTCGAGCACTTGGCGAACTTTTTTGATGTCGGTGCCATAGTCGACTCCGAAGCTGAAGTCTACACGGCGTTTTTCTTGAGTGCTGTAGTTAGTGAGGTTACCGGAAGCGATAGAGTTGTTTGGGATGATGATAGTTTTATTATCAGGAGTGGTAAGTATAGTATTGAAGATTTGTATAGATTTAACAACACCGCTTTCACCGCCAATTTGTACGAAATCACCTATTTTATAAGGACGAAGAACGAGTATAACAATACCGCCGGCAAAGTTTTGTAAGTTGCCGCTGAGAGCCATACCGGCAGCAACACCGACAGAAGCAAGGATTGCTGCGAACGATGTCATCTGTATTCCGAGAGCTCCTACTACAGATAAGATGAGGAGGATTAATAATAATATGTTTACAAGGCTGCAAACGAAAGATTTTACTGCAGGGTCGATGTGGCGTTTTTCTAATGTTTTAGACACCAATTTGTTGATAAACTTGATGATGTATTTACCAACTACATAAATAATAATGGCAATAAGAATACGTTTGCCAAATTCCATACCGCCGTCAATAAGGTTACTGAATACTTGTTGAAGGTTGATTGAGTCCATTTTTTAAGTGTTTTATAGGGTTAATAATAATTTAAATAAGTGCATCTTATTGTATTTTATTTTTCTTAGCTTCGTTCCATAATTGGTCCATTTCATCGAGAGTCATATCTTTCAAGTTTTTGCCTTGTTGCAGAGTTTTTTCCTCTACATAGTTGAATCGAGAGATGAATTTCTTGTTAGTTCGTTCCAGAGCATTTTCCGGGTTGATATCGTAATGGCGAGCGAGGTTGACGAGAGAGAAAATGATATCTCCGAATTCAGCCTCTATATTATCTTTATTACCTTTTTTGATTTCTTCGGTGAATTCGCCTATTTCTTCATTAACTTTTTGCCAAACCTCCTCTTTATTGTCCCAATCGAAACCAACGCTATGTGCTTTTTCTTGTATTCTTTGGGCTTTTATAAGAGCCGGAAGTGCGTCGGGTACACCACTGAGTACGCGTTTTTTACCACCTTTCTCCTTTAGTTTAAGTTTTTCCCAGTTTTGTTTTACATCCTCCGGAGTGTCGGCATGGACATCGCCATAGATATGAGGGTGGCGGTAGATGAGTTTGTCGCATATAGCATTACAAACGTCGGTGATATCGAATGCTTTCTGCTCTTCCGCCATTAGTGAGTAGAAAACGATGTGCAGCAATACGTCGCCCAATTCCTCTTTAATGCCGGACATGTCGTGGCGTTGAATGGCATCGGTGAGTTCGAACGCCTCTTCTATCGTGTTGCAGCGCAGTGTGTCGAAAGTCTGCTTTTTATCCCACGGGCATTGGGCTCGTAGGGTATCCATGATGTCAAGCAGGCGAGCAAATGCTTGTTGTTGTTTCTCCTTGTGCATATTACAAATTTTTATCGTAATAAGGACCATTGAAACTGCCGCTGACAGTATTCTTTAGTTGGTCGGTAAATTTATAAGAAAAAGTTATATTTTTTTCGGTGAAACCGTTAATAATTAGCGTATCGGAAAGAATATTTGCCTTGCCTACAGCCGACTGATTTTCTATTTTTTGCCAGTAAGAGCCCCAAGGGGTATTATTCAGTTTATGGCCGTAGAGGGTAGAGTTGCCGTCGTAAGATAAGGAAACGGGGTAGATGCCCGGTGTGAGGGTGCTGTCGAGAGTACTTATGCCAATAACAAATTGTATTCCGCTTGTTATCTTGCCATTATCATTGAAGCGGGCGTTGGTAGAGTAGAGAGTCAACTCGTGGTAGTAACTATCGGAAAAAAGTTTTCCCCAATGCCAAATGGTTGGTTTGCACAGTTGTGCTTTGATAGTGTCGACGGATATTTCGCCGTAGGCTATTTGGTCGAAGAAGATATTGGTAATAGGTGTGCCGATAAACTGCCCCGTAATACTATCGTTACCGCTAATAGCCAAGATGTTATATTTAAAAAATATTTTTTCTGTAGCGATATCGTAAGCGGTATCGACAGATATTATGGCGTCGTCGATATAGTTAAAAACGGTATCGTTTTCGGAGATGGTAATCATTGTTGAAGAGGTAGAGTCGGTGATATCGGCAATGGAGTAGCTGTTACCGTCGAGAAGCAGTTTGTCGTTGGCATATAAATAAATATGAAGAGCGGAGCCCGACCCTGAAGAAGTTTGGTTGTTGGTATTGTACTTATACGTGCCGGGATATGCTATAAAACGGATGATATGGTCGCCATTTGAAGAGAATCCTATATGGTCGTAGCGCACCTCGGAGATAGGGTATGATTTGTCGTTAAAATAAAAAACGCCCCCTTTGATACTCGGAATTTTTTTATCACAAGAGGATAGAGTAATGCCGAGTATCAAAAGAAGCGAGAAAAGTATAGATTTCAGGCTTTTATAATTGCCATTCAAAACCATCTTTAGTATCTTTAATAGAGAAACCGAGGGCAGTAAGTTCGTCTCGAATTTTGTCGCTGGTGGCCCAATCTTTATTTCTTTTAGCTTCCAAACGGATATTAAGGAGCAAGTCGATAGCTTTTTGATAAGCGTCGTTATTGCTATTTCCTTCTGATGTCTTAATGCCGAGGATATCTTCGATAAAAGTTTTGAAAACCTCTAATAATTCGTTCAAATCTTCGGCGGAGATAGTCTCTTTACCATCGTGAATGCTGTTAATAGCCTTAGAAGCGTCGAAGAGGTGAGAGATAACGATAGGAGTGTTAAGGTCGTCACACATAGCTTCCAAGCATTTCTCTTTAAGGCCTTTAACATCGACGGAAGAAGTTTTGGCAGGGGAAATTTTCTTAAGTCGGCTATAAGCTTCAAGCAGACGAGCGAGACCTTTTTCAGAAGCTTCGAGGGCCTCTGAAGAGAAGTCCACCGTTGAGCGATAATGAGCTTGTAAGATGAAGAAACGGATAGTCATCGGGGAGAAAGCCTTGCTGAGTAGCTTGTGGTTGCCGTTAAAGAATTCATCGAGAGTGATGAAATTACCGAGGCTTTTACCCATCTTTTGTCCGTTGATAGTAATCATGTTGTTATGCATCCAATATTTCACCGTTTCGTGGCCGAGAGCGGCGCAAGATTGTGCTATCTCGCATTCGTGATGAGGGAACATAAGGTCCATACCACCACCGTGAATATCGAAAGTTTCACCGAGGTATTTAGTGCCCATAGCGGAGCATTCGAGGTGCCAACCCGGGAATCCCTCGCTCCAAGGAGAAGGCCAGTGCATGATATGTTCCGGCGCTGCTTTCTTCCAAAGGGCGAAGTCTATGGAGCGACGTTTCTCTTCTTGGCCATCTAATTTGCGGGTAGTTTCCAAAAGTTCGTCGATATTTCTGCCGGAGAGCTTGCCATAATGGAATTGTTTGTTGTATTTCTCGACATCGAAATAAACGGATCCTTCGCTGATATAAGCAAAACCTGCATCGAGGATTTTCTTTATAAATTCTATCTGCTCGATGATATGGCCGGAAGCGTGAGGCTCGATGCTTGGAGGCAAAACGTTTAGAGCTGACATGGCATTGTGATAGCGGATAAGGTAGTGCTGAACAACTTCCATCGGTTCTAATTGCTCGAGGCGTGCTTTTTTGGCTATCTTATCTTCGCCCTCGTCGGCATCATGCTCAAGGTGACCTACATCGGTGATATTACGTACATAACGAACTTTATATCCCAAATAGGTTAAGAAACGAAACAGAATGTCAAAAGTGATGGCAGGGCGTGCATGCCCGAGATGTGCATCACCATATACCGTAGGGCCGCAAACGTAAAGGCCCACGTGCGGAGCATTTATCGGCTTGAAAATCTCCTTTCTACGTGTTAGTGTATTGTATATTTGCAATTCCATGTTTGTGGATTTTTGTATTTTTACTGTTATAAATTCAAAAGTACAAAGGTATACATTTTTTTTCGATTATCAAAAAAATAAAAATACCATAGCAAATATCTTTTTTTAAGATAGATGAAATTCGGAGTCAAGTTGCTGAAATAATGCTTTTTTGAAACTTGTAATATATTGACTATTAGTTAATAACGATGTAGAATGTGTTGTTTTTACATCTTATTGTGTAAGATAGTATATCATTTTCGAAATATTAGAACAAAAATTTGGATGAGGGAGAGTAAAAAATTGATATAATTTACATTTAAATAGGAGAAAAATATGTACCTTTGTACCTTAAAATCGGAGTTATATGGATAAAATAGAAAAACAGAGATTATTAGACGAAAGATATATGCGGATGGCACGTATTTGGGCGGAAAATTCGTATTGCAAACGTCGTCAAGTAGGTGCTCTTCTTGTTAAAAATAAGATGATTATATCTGATGGCTATAATGGTACTCCATCCGGATTTGAGAATAATTGTGAGGATGAGAATAACGTTTCATTGCCTTATGTTTTACATGCCGAGGCTAATGCAATTACGAAAGTAGCCCGCTCAAATAATAGCAGTGACGGTGCAACTTTATATGTTACCGCGTCGCCATGTATCGAGTGTGCCAAGCTTATCATCCAAGCCGGCATAGTGAGGGTGGTATATGGCGAAGAATATCGCATTCGTGATGGCATCGAATTGCTCCGTCAAGCCGGTATTCAAGTAGATTTTATTCCGGTATGACAACTTTTTCCCCCGGTATAAACAAAATCAAATTGCTATGATGAAAAAGAGATATTTGCCTTTGCTGATGGGTGCCTCGATGATTGTGGGCATGTTAATAGTTTGGTTTTTGTACTTTCTAATCGATAATGGACGATTTGGAAGCGAGAGGAAGGGTGAAAATGAGGAGCAATTATTAGAGATTCTCGATGACTATATGTCGACGGTAGCGCCTCAAACCAAGGTGAACGAGATATTGAATATCCTTGATAAAGCTTATGTCGATTCGTTGAATATGAAGGCGTTGGAAGATTCATTGTCAAGTTCGATACTCAGCCATCTCGACCCCCATTCCACTTATCTATCTCCTGAAGAGGTACAAAAAGAGGCTGAGCATTTCAGTGGTCATTTCTCCGGAGTGGGGATGTATTTCATGGTTTTTGAAGACACTATCTACGTCACCGGAGTAATGCCTAATACCCCTTCTGCCAGATCGGGACTCATGCCGGGCGATAGAATTGTGATGATTGACGATATAGCCTTTACGGGCGACTCGATAAAGAGTGATGATGTGGCGAAGAGAGTGCGCGGTGAAAAAGATACGGAGGTGAAATTCACTGTAAAACGACTCGGGGTTGATGAGTTGCTGAACTTCCATATTACCAGAGCAAATGTGCCGAGTAACAGCGTGGATGCCGCATTTTTATTGAAAGATAACATCGGTATAATCTCTATTAATTCGTTTATCAAAACCACTTATACAGAATTTATTACATCTGCAATGAATTTGAAGGAGCAAGGAGCAAATAAAATAATTGTAGACTTGCGAGATAATGGCGGCGGTATGCTCAATGAGGTGGTGCTTATGGCTAATGAATTCCTCAAAAAAGACCAAGAGATACTCTATATCGAAGGCAATAAATTTCCGAGAAAATCATTCTATGCCGATGGTCAAGGAGCGTTAAAAAACATGCAGTTAGCGGTGCTTATCAATGAGTTGTCGGCTTCGGCGAGTGAAATTTTTGCCGGAGCAATTCAGGATAACGACCGCGGTATAGTGGTAGGGCGCCGCTCTTTTGGAAAAGGCCTCGTGCAGCAGTCATTCAGCCTTAAAGACGGCAGTGAAGCAAGAGTGACTATCGCTCGATATTATATCCCTTCCGGTAGATGCATTCAAAAACCTTATGTGAAAGGGGATAACTCATCGTATATGGAGGAGTTCTTCAATAGATTCTCGTCCGGAGAGATATATAATAACGACTCTATAAAGAACGATACTACAAAGATTTATCGAACCGCGGGTGGTAGAATAGTGTATGGCGGTGGCGGTATTACTCCCGATTTTTTCGTGCCTCTCGATACAATCCCTTATTCTAAAGAGACAAGTAAAATTTTTAATACAGGGCTGCCTAACAAATTCATCATCCGATATATTATGAATAATGTCAATAACTTAAGAAAATATAGCGATTATAAATCTCTTGAGAAATATATCGATGGCGAGAATTTGGAAAAGCAATTTACACGCTATTGTGCAGATAAAGGCAATTCTATCTCTGTTGCCGATATGGCAAAAAGTAGAGAGCAGCTTATAAGGTATTTCAAAATGCAGATTATCAGAAATAGATTCTTAGGCGATGATAACGAGTTTTACAGATATCTCTATTCTGATGATAAGATAGTGCAAAAAGCTGTAAAAGAGTTGAAATAGAATTTTTTAAATAGATTATTGACATAAAAAAACGAATATTATTGTAAAGTCTTTTATTTTGCGATTGGTTATCGTATGATTTAAATAAAAAGGCTTTAAAATAGAGGATAAAAATGATAATTGATTTCTTATTATTGATAGCCGGTTTTGTAGTTATCTGTCTTTCGGCAGATTGGCTTGTTGACGGGGCCTCAGCGCTTGCAAAACGGATGAAAGTGTCGGACCTCGTTATAGGATTGACAATTGTAGGATTCGGGACCTCGGCTCCGGAGCTCGTTGTAAATATTACTGCGGCGTTAAACGACGCTTCCGATATTGCACTTACCAATATTCTCGGTAGTAATATCATAAATACCATGGTGATTTTGGGCGTTTCGGCATTGATATATCCTATTGTTTGCAAACGCAGCACCTATATGTATGAAATACCGATGTATATCTTTGCCACTATAGCGATTATGCTTATGGGTACCAACTGCTTCGGTTTGATAAATATCGGATGTGATACGGGCATTTCTCGAATAGACGGAGTTTTACTCCTTGTATGCTTTGCAGGTTTTATGTATTACTCCGTATATCAAGGGATGAAGTCGCGCAAGAGCAATAACAACTTGAATATTGCGGTTGCAGAGGGCAAAGATAGTACAACGGAGGCGTCGGAAACTGATGAAAAAGAGAACAAAAAAGGTGTTATGCCGGTGTGGAAGTCGCTGTTGCTGATTGTAGTAGGACTTGCAGGTCTCGTTATCGGTGGCCGTCTTATTGTTGATAATGCCGTGTTGATAGCCGAAAACCTTGGTGTGAGTCAGAGCGTTATCGGAATCACTATTGTGGCTTTGGGAACATCGCTTCCGGAATTGGCTACTTCTGTTGTGGCCGCTATCAAGAAGAATACCGACCTCGCTATCGGTAACGTTATCGGATCAAACCTTTTCAATATATTCTTCGTAGTGGGAATAAGTGCCGTAATAAGACCTCTAAATGCATACAGCGGCTTCATTTTAGATGCCGGTATGAATATTTTGTCAGGCTTATTACTTCTGATTTTCATGTTTACAAAACGTGATATCAATAGATATGAAGGTTTGTCACTTCTTATTATTTATGGTATTTATATGTTTTTCTTGTTACAAAACGCGTAAGATATTATGGAATCGTCTATAGAAAACCCGAAAAAAGAGATGTATAATATAGGCCTGACACTCAGTGGTGGAGGAGCAAAAGGTATAGCCCATATCGGAGTGTTGAAAGCTATGGAGGAGTTCAACCTCAAACCACAAATAATCTCCGGAGTGAGTGCCGGAGCTATCATCGGGGCAATGTATGCCGATGGTATCTCTCCCGACGATATCTGTTTTTTCTTTAAACAGACCAAATTTTTTAATTATGTGAGCTTCAAAAGGCAAAAGATGGGTCTATTCTCTCAATATAAATTCGAGAATATGCTCTCGAGTGTAATAAAAAGTACCACTTTTGAAGAGTTGAAAATACCCCTTATTATTAATGCAACGGAACTTGTAGAGGGAAAGAACGAGTATTTCTCTTCCGGGCCGTTGATAGAGAAAGTTGTGGCGTCGAGTTCCGTACCTATCTTCCTCACTCCGAAAAGGATAGGCAATAAAGTGTATGTCGACGGCGGAATATTTAATAATATGCCTTGCCGTGTAATACGTAAAAAATGCCGCTTACTTGCCGGATGTCATGTGAACCCGATAGCACCAGATCCGTCGGTAGATTCCGCCATTGACATCGCAGCACGTGTCTACAACCTCTCTATACAATCGAGTACAGTGCCCGAAAAGCGCTCGTGTGATATACTTTTCGAGCCCGTTGAGGCTAAAAAATTCGATATCTTTGACATCGACCATACTGAAGAAATATTCAATATAGGGTATGATTACGCGTGTAAAGTGCTCTCTCAGTTAACAATCAATTTTGATAAAAACGAGGGTAGCCCTATCTTGAAAATGTCTGACCTTGATTATATTTCATAAATAAATTAAATACATATATATGAAACGTACTTTGCTATTATTGTTGATTGCCGTAATGAGTATTAATTTCGCTTATCCGGCAAATAACGAAAAAGAAGAATTTATGCAATTTATGGGTATACCTATAGATGGTAGCGTATCTTCTTTTGCTAGAAAACTACAGTCAAAAGGTTTTAAATTAGTTACTTATGTAGATGATAACGTTCTGTTGGTAGGTAATTTTGCAGGTTATTCCGATTGCTCCGTCTATGTGTGCGGAGATAATGAAAAAAAGATGTCTCACGTTTTTGTTTCTTTACCCGTTCAATCTTCTTGGTCGGAATTGGAAAAGAGATATTCTTCATTAAAGACCAATCTTACAGAGAAATACGGCAATCCGGTGTGCATCGAAGAGTGTAAAAATGCCAATTCTACGGATTTTATGGCGCAACTCTCTAATGGCGAGTGCAACTATCGATCTGAGTTTACCGTTGTTGACAAGAATTCCGCAGAGAATTCGAGAGAGAATTTAAAGGAATTGTATAATAAGCTATTCCCTAATGGCAAATTGGATTCTGAAAAATTGAAGAAATACTTCCAAGATTCGTTTGAAAAATCCCTCGGTATGCCGGCAAAAAAATTCGATAAACTCCCTGCCGAAGAGAAGTCGGAATTACTCTTTAAAGCTTTTTCAAATATGTTTCGCGATATGGCAGATATTTTTGACACTGCATCAGGAAAACATATTGGTAATGTGGTGCTTACAATAATGAATACCGACCAATACGGACAAGGAAAAATTACTCTCCTCTATCAAGACGAAAAGCAGAAACAGAGAATTCATAAAGAGAACATAAAAGATTTATAATAAATAAAATATAATAACACACTACTATGAAACTCACTTTTAAAGAAGAGATTATGGCAGGAATTCCGGACATTTTGCCGGAACCTAAACCTTATGATGAAAAAGTAAATCATGCTCCAAAACGTAAAGATATCCTTACACCGGAGCAAAAAGAGCTTGCATTGCGTAATGCATTGCGCTATTTTCCTAAAAAACATCATGCATTATTAGCTCCTGAATTTGCAGAAGAGCTTCGTCGATACGGCAGAATCTATATGTATCGTCTCCGCCCTGATTATGAGATGAAAGCCCGTCATATCGACGAATATCCATATCGCTCTCGTCAGGCAGCCGCTATCATGATGATGATAAATAACAACCTTGACCCTGCCGTAGCTCAACATCCACACGAACTCATTACATACGGAGGTAATGGTGCCGTATTCCAAAACTGGGCACAATATCGCCTCACTATGCAATACCTCAGTCAGATGACTGACGAGCAAACCCTTGTAATGTATTCCGGTCACCCAATGGGACTTTTCCCTTCCCATAAAGATGCTCCACGAGTAGTGGTTACTAACGGTATGGTAATTCCAAATTATTCAAAACCGGATGATTGGGAGCGCTTCAATGCCCTCGGAGTAAGTCAGTACGGACAGATGACGGCGGGCTCTTATATGTATATCGGTCCACAAGGTATAGTACACGGAACCACAATTACCGTGCTTAATGCCGCTCGTAAACAGATGAAAAAAGGCTTTGCCCCATCTATACCGGGACAAATCTTTATTTCTGCCGGTCTTGGCGGAATGTCCGGAGCTCAACCAAAAGCAGGCGTTATCTCCGGCGTTGTTGCTGTTATCGCCGAGGTTAACCCTAAAGCCGTTAACGTTCGCCACTCTCAAGGATGGGTAGATGAGGTATATACCGACCTCGACAAACTCATTCCTCGCATGCTCGAAGCATCAAAAAATAAAGAGGCCGTTTCTCTTGCTTATCAAGGTAATGTAGTAGACCTTTGGGAGCGTCTCGCTAATGATGATATTAAAGTGAGCCTCGGTAGTGACCAAACATCCCTTCACAACCCATGGGCAGGAGGTTATTACCCTGTAGGTTATTCTTATGAAGAGAGCAATAGAATGATGGCAGAAGAGCCGGAAAAATTCAAAGCCGCAGTGCAAGAGTCTCTCCGCCGCCACGCCGCAGCAATAAATAAAATAGCTTCCAAAGGAATGTATTTCTTTGATTATGGAAATGCCTTCCTCCTCGAAGCATCTCGTGCCGGCGCCGATGTAATGGGAGAGAATGGTAAATTCCGCTATCCTTCTTACGTACAAGATATTATGGGACCTATGTTCTTCGACTACGGCTTCGGTCCTTTCCGTTGGGCTTGTACAAGTTGCGACCCTAAAGACCTTGCCGAGACCGATGCCATAGCTACCGAAGTGCTCGAAGAGATACGCAAAAACGCTCCTGAAGAGATTTGCGGACAGCTTGATGATAACATCCACTGGATTAAAGAGGCACAAAAGAACCACCTTGTTGTAGGTTCACAAGCTCGTATTCTTTATGCCGACTCAGAAGGACGTATCAAAATAGCACAAGCCTTTAATGATGCAATCAAGGCCGGACGTATCTCCGCTCCTGTTGTTCTCGGACGCGACCACCACGACGTATCAGGTACCGACTCTCCTTATCGTGAGACATCAAATATCTACGACGGCTCTTCATTTACTGCTGATATGGCAGTGCAAAACTGCATTGGCGACTCTTTCCGCGGTGCTACTTGGGTATCTATCCACAATGGTGGCGGTGTAGGTTGGGGTGAAGTTATCAACGGTGGCTTCGGTATGGTGCTCGATGGTAGCGCTGACTCAGAACGCCGCTTGAATAACATGCTCCTTTGGGATGTTAATAACGGTATCGCTCGCCGCTCTTGGGCTCGTAATAAAGGCGCTATGTTCGCTATCAAACGCGAAATGGACCGCACTCCGGGTCTCGTGGTTACCATGCCTAATATTGTAGAAGACGAAAATATTATCAAAAACGCTTTAAAATAATATCTATGAAAATTCATGAAATTTCATCTGAAAGACTTACTATAGATGATATCAAACGTATTATGACAGAGGGTTATAAACTCTCATTGTCAAAAGGTTCTATCGAACGTATCAATGCTTGTCGCGATTATCTCGACAATAAAATGAAAACACAAAAAGAGCCTATCTATGGAGTAACTACCGGTTTCGGCTCTCTATGTAATATCAGTATCGGTCTTGACGAACTCTCACAACTTCAAAAAAACCTTGTGATGAGCCACGCTTGCGGTACAGGTGATGAGGTAGATCAAGAGATAGTAAAAATCATTGTATTCCTTAAAATACAATCTCTTCAATACGGAGTTTCCGGCGTGCAACTCGTTACAGTACAACGCCTTGTAGATATGTTCAACAACGGTGTATTCCCTGCTGTATATCAACAAGGATCTCTCGGAGCATCCGGTGACCTTGCTCCGCTTGCTCATATGTCATTACCACTTCTCGGCCTTGGAGAGGTTTATTACGAAGGAAAGAAACTCCCTGCAGCAGAGGTGAATGCCAAATTCGGATGGGAGCCTATTACCCTTAAATCAAAAGAGGGTCTTGCCCTTCTTAACGGTACTCAATTCATGGCTGCACACGCAGTATGGTCGTTGATAAAAGCCGAGCAACTCAGTCGTGCCGCCGACGTTATCGGTAGTGTGAGTCTCGAGGCTTTCGACGGTCGTATCGAGCCTTTCACTTACGAAGTTCACGCTGTTCGCCCTCATAAAGGACAACTCGATACAGCCGCTCGTATCAAAGAGTTACTCCAAGGTAGTCAGATTATTGCTCGCCACAAAGAGCATGTACAAGACCCTTACTCTTTCCGCTGTATGCCACAAGTTCACGGTGCTTCTAAAGATGCTATCGCTTATGTGCGCTCTGTAGTGGAAACGGAAATCAATTCTGCTACTGATAACCCTACCGTTATTCCTGAAAAAGATATGGTTATCTCTGCCGGTAACTTCCATGGTCAGCCACTCGCTATCGTTATGGATTTCCTTGCTATTGCAGTAGCGGAACTCGGCTCTATTTCCGGACAACGTATCAACCAACTTATCAGTGGTAAACGCGGATTGCCAAGTTTCTTGGTAGCAAAACCGGGTCTTAACTCCGGATTTATGATTCCTCAATATACAGCAGCTTCTATCGTTAGTCAAAGTAAAGGCCTCTGTATGCCTGCTTCTGTCGACTCTATTGAGAGTAGCCAAGGACAAGAAGACCACGTTTCTATGGGTGCAAATGCCGCTACTAAATTGGTGAGAGTGGCATTGAATACAGAGAGAGTGCTTGCTATCGAACTCTTTAATGCGGCTCAAGCTCTTGAATTCCGTCGCCCTCTCCGCTCTTCAGATACTCTCGAGGCTCTCGTAGCTGACTATCGTAAAGTGGTGCCTTTCATTGAAATAGACGAAGTGATGTACCCTCATATCGCTGATTCTATCGCTTTCTTGAGAAAAGAATTTTGATAAATTCTTTTGTATTATAATAAAAATTTAAATGTAAAATTGTTGCCCGGGAATATTCTTCCCGGGCTTTTTTATGTATTGATATGAATTTGTAAGGGATTTGACTGACGAAAAATTATGATTTCATCGAATAAAAATCTTTGATTATAACTTGTTCTGTTTTAGTTTTTCCACGAAATCGTCGATTCGGTGTAGTTCTTGCGGGATGTTTATAGATTGAGGGCAGTGAGGTGCACATTGGTAGCAACCGATGCAGTGGTTTGCTTGTCTCAAGCCCGGCACGGCGCGGTCGTACCCAATTAAAAATGCGCGGCGAGCCCGGCGATAGTCGGGGTCTTGTGTCGACGCCGGGGTGTTACCTTCGTTGATACATTTATTGTAGTGAGCAAAGATAGTAGGGATGTCAATACCATAAGGGCAAGGCATGCAGTATTGGCAACGGGTGCACGGCACGGAAGGGTAGTTGAGCATAATTTGTGCTGTATTTTCAAGTAAATCAAGCTCTTCTGCACTACATTCCACTAGTGGTGAGTAGGTGCGGATGTTATCTTGCAGATGCTCCATATAGGTCATTCCGCTGAGCACGGTAAGCACTTTTGGGAAAGATCCGGCGAAACGGAAAGCCCAAGAGGCGATACTTTTGCGAGGTGCACGCTCTTGTAATCTGCTATTTAAGAAATTTGTTAACGATGCAAGACGGCCTCCTAAAAGCGGCTCCATAACCACTACGGGGATATTGCGTTTTGCCAATTCATCATAGAGGTAATCGGCATTATAATTTCCTTCCGTGGCATGGCGGTAGTCTACATAATTCAGCTGAATTTGCACGAAATCCCATTTGAATTCATCGTGGCGTGAGAGCATATAATCAAAGGCCTTAATATCGCCATGATAAGAGAAGCCGAGATTTCTTATTCTGCCGGCTTCACGCTCCTTAAAAAGGAAATCGAGAACGCCGCTGTTGAAGAATCTCTCGTCAAGGGCACTTATACCGCCTCCAAGGCCCACAACGTGCAACAAGTAATAGTCGATATAATCGGTTTGTAACTCTTTCAGGGAGTTGCGGTACATCTCTACCGATTTTTTGTACATCTCTTGAGGAGATAAGCCTTGACCGGCAAAAGCTTGGTTCGACATTTTAGTTGCGATGAAATAGGAGTTGCGAGGATGGCGACTGAGGGCTATTCCCGTGGCATGTTCCGATTGACCTTTAAGG
>JAEDFN010000040.1 GCA_016292775.1 Paludibacteraceae bacterium | reverse complement strand
CTGTAGTGGAGCTACTACGGTTAGAACTACTACTTGGGCGACTAACTGTAGTGGAACTACTACGGTTAGAACTACTACTTGGGCGACCTACTGTAGTGGAGCTACTACGGTTAGAACTACTACTTGGGCGACTAACTGTAGTGGAACTACTACGATTAGTAGAAGAAGAAGTATTCACTTCTCTACCATTTACCGGACGAGCAGGTAAAGTAGAAGATGTACTATTATTAGCATTTGAATTATTACCTCTAACA
The DNA here is from genome assembly GCA_016292775.1 of Paludibacteraceae bacterium. Lineage (GTDB taxonomy): Bacteria > Bacteroidota > Bacteroidia > Bacteroidales > Paludibacteraceae > Aphodosoma. The sequence goes on along the minus strand of JAEDFN010000040.1, from coordinate 16,174 downwards.
GTAGTACCGGAATTTCTGTCTACGCTATTAGTAGTTGAAGAATTCATATTTCTATTAGCATTTACAGTATTACCATTCACTCTTCTTTCTCCATTACCATTATTTGAAGGACGATTTACTACAGGTCTTTCACCTTCTGTCATAGATACAGAACGAGGAATATTATTATTCACATTTCTATTATTAGGACTAGTACTTAAAGAACCCGGTTGCCTTCTACCATTTTCATTACCAACATTAGGATTAGTTACATTAGGATTGTTTGGATTTTTATGGTTGTCAGCATAAGTTCTATTACCTCTTTCAGGATATCTATCACCATAATCATTTCTACGATAACTATTGTAAGTATTATAGCTATGAAAATCGTGATGATAATCATGAGGATGGTGAAAATCACAATGATGATGGTGGTGAGAATGCCAATCATGCATGTAACGATGATAAGTATGGTGACCCATGCAATAGTAGTGATAGTACCAAGAAGGATAATAATTCCAATAGAAAGTAGAGCAATATACTCTATAATAAGGAGTCCAGAAATATGTAAATAAAGGAGGACGAACTACATAAATCGGTTGAATTATATAATTTCTACCATATATATACTCATCACCAATTATGGTCACTTTAGTTGTATTTACATTGTTTCCCTCAACAATAATAGTTGCAACATCTTGATAAACATCTCTTTCAAGCACTGCTTGTAAAAGAATCAAATGCTCACCACGCTCCAAAACTTCAACTACTCTTAAAAAATCAACATATCCATCGCGATTTAAATCAAGATTTGAAATTGGATTTTGAGGGTCATTAATCATTTTTTCAAACTCCTCTAAATTATTTGCCTTACCAAATGCAATTGCAATAGCTTCCAAATCTAAATTGTCGCTTACATCATAACTCTTTGCCTCAACAGTAATTCTTTTTTGAGACCATAGCATTGAACTTACCAAGAACATTGCTACAAATAACATCATTTTCTTAAACATAACCAATAATTTATAGAGTTAGTACTTAATTAATTTTATTGTTTAGACCGAGCAAAGGTACAAAAAGTTTATTATCACACAAAAAAATATGATTAATAATGTTTTTGCCAAAAAAAGCGTACATATACGGCTAAAAAATGAAATGACAAATGATGATTTTACTACACAAAAGGAACAAAAAAGTAATATTTCCAATTAGTAAAAAATTATTAGTAAGGAAAAAATTATACGCACAATATTGGAAATATTTAGTATCTTTGCAAATGAAATATAACAACGTAACGTATACAAGGCAATCATAGTCTTCATACAAACAACACAGAAATAACAATAAATATCTAATACTCAAATTTATGGAACAATTACAATCTGTAAGAGCGTTAATGGCAGAGCACCAAGTAGATGCGCTCATAGTACCCGGAACAGATCCTCACTCAAGTGAATATTTGGCAGAATATTGGAAAGAACGAGAATTTATTTCTGCATTCAGTGGTTCTGCGGGAACTGCAGTAATAACATTAGAAGGGGGATGTTTATGGACAGACTCTCGCTATTTTTTACAAGCATCAGAACAGCTAAAACAATCCGGATTAACACTTCAAAAAGAGGGAGAAATAGGTACACCAACAATAGAAGAATGGTTGTGCACTACTTTAGGGAAAGGAAAAACTGTGGCTATTAATCCGGAAATGATTTCCGTAAACGGCTTTAACACACTCCAAAATAAATTACAAAAAGGAGGATTAAACATATATACAAAATTCGACTTTATAAAAGCAGTTTGGAAAAACAGACCGGAAATGCCAAAATCTCCTGTAATTGAATTTGGAGAAGAACATAGTGGAGAGAATACAAAAAGCAAATTAAGCAGACTCAGAGAGCAAATAGCCAGTAATAATGCTAATACAATGCTAATAACAGCATTAGATGAAATAGCATGGCTCTTCAACATTCGAGGAGCTGATATAGACTACAATCCTGTAAACATTTCTTTTGCCTTAGTAACACCAAATAAAGCAACCCTATTTATTGCAGAAGAAAAGATTTCTGATAAAGTAAGAAATTATTTAAACAAATTTGACGTTAATACAGAAGCGTACGAAAATATCTACCAAGCATTACAAACACTATCCGGCGACACAATAATTGCAATAGATCCAAACAAATGTAATTATGCTTTAAAGATAGCTATTCCTGAAAACGTTACAATCAAAGAGATATCATCACCGATAGCAAATATGAAATGTATTAAGAACGAAACTGAATTATCAGGAGTAGGAAGAGCTATGGTAAAAGATGGAGTTGCTTTGGTAAAATTCTGGATGTGGCTTGAAGAAAAAATCGAAAACAAAGAGACTGTAACAGAGCTTGATGTTATAGATAATTTACACAGATTCCGTGCAGAACAAGAAGGATTTATAACAGAAAGTTTTAACACAATAGCAGGATATGGAGAGCACGGAGCTATAGTTCATTATGCTGCCGACAAAGATAGTAACGCTACATTAAAAGCAGAAAGTTTCTTACTTTTAGATTCAGGAGGACAGTATTATGACGGCACAACCGACATAACCCGTACAGTAGCATTAGGCAAAGTAACACAAGAGATGAAATTCGATTACACAATGGTATTGAAAGGACATTTAGCTCTTGGATATCAATTATTCCCATACGGAACTCGCGGAGCACAATTAGATGCTATTGCCAGACAATTTTTATGGAATTCGGAAATGCAATACGGGCATGGTACAGGACATGGTGTTGGACACTGTTTAAATGTTCATGAGGGGCCACAATCAATACGAATGAATGAAAATCCTACAATATTGGAAAAAGGCATGATATTAAGTAATGAACCTGGAATTTACCGTGCAGGAAAACATGGAATACGTATTGAAAATTTAGTAGTAGTCAGCGACTACCCTAACAACGAAAATGAATTTGGTAAATTCATGAGATTTAAAACATTAACATTATTCCCATACGATAATAAATCTATCGAAATAGGTTTGTTAAGTCCTGATGAATTATTACAAATCAACACATATCATCAAATAGTATACAAAACATTATCACCACACCTCAATACAAAAGAGGCTGCATGGTTAAAAAGTAAAACAGCACAACTATAATTATAATGTCTGAATATTTTGCACATACATCTGCAATAATAGACGATAATTGTACTATAGGCAACGGCACAAAGATATGGCATTTCTGCCATATCATGCCGTTTTGCACTATAGGAAACAATTGTAACATCGGTCAAAACGTAGTAATAGCTCCACAAGTTATTATAGGTAATAATGTAAAAATTCAAAATAATGTAAGTGTATATACGGGAGTAATATGCGAAGACGATGTATTTTTAGGTCCCTCAATGGTATTCACCAATGTAATAAATCCGCGTAGTTTTATAAATAGAAAAGAAGAATTTCGACAAACGATAATAAGAAAAGGAGCTACAATTGGTGCAAACGCTACAATAGTATGTGGAAATGAGATAGGAGAATACGCAATGATAGGAGCCGGGGCAGTAATAACCAAGCCGGTAAAACCTTATGCACTGATGGTAGGTAATCCGGCAAAACAAATAGGATGGGTAAGTAAAAACGGCCATAGATTACAATTTAAGAACAATGTAGCAGAATGTAAAGAGAGCCACGAAAAATATTGTTTGTATAATGGAGAAGTAAAAAGAATTGAATAATGGCAAAACACAATGACTTTGGAAGGCATTCGGAAATAATGGCTCAAAATTATCTGATGAGCATAGGCTATAAGATATTGGAAACCAATTGGAGGTCCGGGCATAAAGAAATTGACATTATAGCTAAAGACGAAAACATCATAGTATTTGTGGAGGTAAAATCAAGGACAAATGATATATTTGCAAAACCGGAAGATGCAGTAAATTTCAAAAAAATAAAAAACATAGTACGAGCTGCCAACACATATTTAATATCACACAATATTGAAAACGACTCAAGATTTGACATAATAACACTTCTATTAATGCCGAGTGGTGAGTACAAAATAGAACACATAAAAGACGCCTTCATAGCACCATTAGGCATATAACACCAACTAAAAGAACTATTTTTCGTTACTTACAATCAAAAAATTTCACAATAATACATACAATAAATAATAAAAATGATAGTGCCTCAAAAAAATAGAATTTATGTGCACTATATAAATATATTTTTGTAACTTTGCAAATTGATAATTAACCAATAATAATACAAAAAACTCACTATATTTATGGGAAGAGCGTTTGAATATCGCAAAGCAAGAAAATTAAAAAGATGGGGCAATATGGCCCGAGTATTTACAAAACTTGGTAAAGAAATTACAATTGCAGCAAAAGCCGGAGGAGGAGATCCGGACACTAACCCACGCTTAAGAGCACTTATGGCTACAGCAAAAAAAGAAAATATGCCTAAAGAGAACGTAGAGCGTGCAATAAAAAAAGCTTTATCAAAAGAATATACAGATTATAAAGAGATGAATTACGAAGGCTACGGCCCTCACGGAATAGCAATCTTTGTAGAAACAGCAACAGATAATACTACAAGAACAGTAGCAAATATCCGTAGTTATTTTAATAAATTAGGTGGTTCTCTCGGCACAACAGGTTCTTTGGAATTCCTTTTTGAGCACAAGTGCGTATTTCATGTAGCGAAAAAAGATGGTGTAAACCTTGATGACTTAGAGTTGGAATTAATTGACTACGGAGTTGACGAAGTAGGCGAAGAAGACAACGAATGGGTTTTATACGGAGAATTCGCTCAAAACTCACAGATTCAAAAATATTTGGAAGAAAACGGATATGAGATTACATCATCGGAATTTGTACGTATTCCAAATGACACAAAAACATTAACAGAAGAGCAAATGGCAACTGTCAACAAACTCATCGAAAAGATAGAGGAAGATGAGGATGTACAAAACGTATTCCACAATATGGCAGAGCCGGAAGAATCAGAAGAATAAAACAGTGAATTTTTTAAAAATGCATGGTTTAGGAAATAATTTTGTCATCCTAAATCACATAAACGAAAATAAAGAATACAATTATCGGGATTTGTCGTTATTAATGACAAATCCCGTTTATGGTGTATCAGCAGATGGTTTGGTAATTATTTTAAAATCAGACATAGCAGATGCCAAAATGCGCATCTTCAACACTGATGGTAGTGAAGCTCAAATGTGTGGTAATGCCATTAGATGCGTAGCAAAATTTCTATATGAAAGCAACCATATAGATAAACCTACAATGCAAATAGAAACTATGTCTGGCATTAAAAATATCTCATTACAAATCAAAGAGCATGTAGTACAATCAATATCCGTTGATATGGGATATGCTTCTTTTTCACCTGAAGATATCGGATTATCAATATCTAGCGATTTTATATACCAACATATATCTATAGATGAAGGAACCATATTCAATGGTACTGCTGTAAGTATGGGAAATCCGCATTTGGTGATTCTTACTGACAATGTAGAAGATTACGATTTCACCAATAATGGCCAAAAATGGGAACACCACCCTCTTTTTAAATACAAAGTAAATACGGAATTTGTAAAACTCCTTTCAAAGACATCGATAAGGATGCGAGTATATGAAAGAGGAGTTGGGGAAACAATGGCTTGTGGTACCGGAGCATGTGCTTCTGTAGCTGCACTTACAAAAACCGGACATTTACCCATTGACACACCAATCACCGTCAAACTTAATGGTGGAGAATTGACAATTCTTTGCAAACAAGATTATAAAATAATAATGACAGGGCCGGCTACATACATTTGTAAAGGGCAATTCATAATGTAACATTTTACAATAATACTATGATAAACCAGAATTATTCGAAACTAGAAAAGAATTATCTTTTTACAGAAATTGCATTACGCACAAGCGAATTCATCAAGAATAATCCCGACAAAAAAATAATCAAATTAGGCATAGGAGATGTTACTCGCCCTTTGTCAAAAGTTACTACAGATGCAATAATAAAAGCTGTAAAAGAATTGCGTCATAAAGAAACTTTTAGAGGCTACGGACCTGAATTAGGATATAATTTTGCAAAAAAAGCCGTACAAGGATATTATAAAAGATATAATATAGATATCGACTTAAATGAAATTACAATAGGTGATGGAATTGGGGAGGATATCGCGAATATCACCGACATTTTTGAGCATGGCTCAAATACAATTTTATTACCGGACCCTGTATATCCATTGTACAAAGCTACATCACTCATGGATGGGCAGAAAATTATATATTTAGAATGCAATAAAGAGAATAATTTTCTTCCTACACCACCCGATATTCACGGCGACATAATATATTTATGTTCACCAAACAACCCAACAGGAGCTGCACTAACATACGAACAACTACAAGCATGGGTTGATTATGCAAATGCTAATAATGCAGTGATATTATACGATAATGCATATGAGCGTTTTATAACCGACTCCAATTGTCCTCATTCTATTTTTGCCATTCCGGGGTCACGCACATGTGCGATAGAATTCAGTTCACTATCTAAAACAGCCGGGTTTACTTGTGTAAGAAGCGGATATACAGTTATTCCCGAAGAGCTAGTAAGAGATGGAGTAAAGCTGCTAAGATTGTGGCAACAACGACAAACAACTAAATATAACGGAGCACCATATATGACCCAAAGGGGACTTGAAGCCACATTAAGTGAAGAGGGAATAAAAGAAGCAGACAAAAACATTGCATATTATAAAAGGAATGTCAAGTTAATTACAGACGTTCTTGAAAAGAAAAATATTTACTACACAGGAGGCCACAATTCTCCATATATATGGTTAGAATGCCCTAAACATATGAATTCATGGGAATTCTTCGATTACTTACTAAATAATGTTTATGTAGTAGGAACACCGGGAGTTGGTTTTGGTAAATATGGCGAAGGGTATTTCAGACTAACAACATTCAACACATACGAAGCCACAAAAGAAGCAATGGAAAGGATAAGACATATATTATAATATATTTCCATTCTATAATGATAAAAGAAAAGGGTGAATGACACAATCATTCACCCTTTCCCTTTTTCAAAACATTAATTAACTATCAGTCATCAATCGACCTAAACTTACCTTCTTTATTAAACTGAATTTCTAAACCATTATTCAAATCTACATCATAGCCAAATACACTTTTAGATATTTCTACAATACTATTTGACGGGAAATTTGTTTTGACATATTGAAGTATTGCAGATGGAATAATTTTTGAAGGAACTTCAGATTTTTTACAATCAACACTAGTCCATTCACCCTTATTGTTAAATTCTAATTTAACACCATTCGTAAGGATAACATCATACGACTTAATAACTAATACTTCAACCTCTTTCTTAACATACGAAATCTCAATGCCGGCAAAATATTTGTCAATAAACTGTTGAGAAATAGTAGGTAGATCTTTTTTAGTAATAATTACATCACTATCAGCAAAAGAAGGCAAAATGCCACATAGTGAAACCACAATAATAACTAATAATTTTTTCATAGACAATAGATTATAACATTAAAAATCGATTCTTAAATATTCACCATTTTTATTAAAATAAAGCTCATATCCATTATTCAACTCAACTTCATAACCATTCATATTCTTATCAATGTGTACGATGAATAACTCTGAATATTGCTCATTTAAATAAGTGAGAATAGCACTTGGGATAACATCATCCGGAACTTTATTTATTCCACAATCAACACAAATCCATTCTCCTTTTGAATTGAATTCCAACTCAACACCACAAGAAAGGTCTACATCATAAGTTACACCTGTTAGTTCGGAATCCATATCAGCTTTAACAATAGTGCAATCCGGGAAATAATTAGTAATAAAATCTTTAATCGGATTCATTAATTCGTTTGATGCAACAGGGCGATCTTGAAAAAATTCATCACCACACGAATTAAAAGAAAAGGCAACTATTAAAATTGCGACAAACAAAAATAATTTCTTCATATCTCTAAAAATTTTAAGTTATACATTTTAATTTTCAAGGAACTTCCCTTGAATTACGATGCAAAGATAAAATGAGATTCTGAAATTAATCTGAAATTTTAAAGGTATGAAAATTATTTTCAAAAAAATATTTAATAATAAGATTTGATGAATCACAAATAGCCTTTACCAAAGTAAGACCAATACCGGAAGAATTTACGTTATTCATTGATTTACAGAATGGTATAAAAATATTTTTTTCATCAAGAGGTATATTATCAACAGAACTATTTGATACGGAAAAATTATTTTCTCCACAAGAAATAATTATTTCACCATTATTTGGAGTGTAAATTATAGCATTTTTTATCAAATTCATAACCAAAACAGAGGCTAAATCGGGGTTTATATCGAAGATACACGTATTCAAATTAACAGAATAACTTACATTTTTCGATGAATAGACCTCTTGTAAATTGGGCAATATAGCATTAATAATTTCTGATATATCAATCTTTTGATGCTCAATAAAGACATTGCCATCAATTTTAGCCAATAATAGCAAACTCTTATTTACGGCAGACGCCCTCATTAAAGTCTTATTAATATTAGAAATATATTTTAGTTGCTCTTCGGATAAATCAGTTTGAACAATCGCATCTACATTATTAATAGCAATTGCTAACGGAGTTTGCATTTCATGAGAGGCGTTTGCTATAAACATTTTTTGAGATTGGTATAACTTATCTATTCTTTGCAAAGTGTCATTAGCAGTTACGCATAATTCTTTAAACTCTTTCACCGATGTATTATTATCCAATGGAACGGGATGTAAGATATCAAAATTTCGCATCCAATCAAGAAATTTATATAAAGGACGCATACTGACATAATATACTACAGAAATTACAATAATTAATATTATCAAAAGAAAAGTATACAATATTATCATCCAGTATAATATAGCTCTTCTAAGATCATGAGTTTCCAATATAGGGGTATAAATTTTTAGAGCAAAATATCTGTTTTCGGCGTTTACAAAATATGTATCAAGTACTCTTGCAGGTTCGTTTTCATGTTTGCTTTTTATATAAATCATAGATTCATAATATCTCAATTTAGGTTTTTTCTTGGCTGTTTCTTGTGATATTTCGTATAATTCAAAAGTATTATTAGATCCATCACCGGAATAAAATTCCGACATTGAACCGGACAAAAAACTAGTCATAATCAATTGAGCATAATTATCTAATTGATCATCCACTTCATCATACACCTCTTCCAAAATAGAATAATAAAAGAGCACTGCCCATACAGACAAAATAATCGATATGGAAATTGTAATAAAGAATAAAAATCTATTTTTTAATTTCATAAAACCGAACCTATTAGATTATATGATAAATAATTATTCCACCACTCCTTTATATCCGAACCCATATATGGATTTAATGACGAAAGTAGACTTTACTTCAGAAAGTTTCTTTCTAACATTCTTCATTTGAGCATAAATAAAATCAAAATTATCCACTTGATCGATATTATCACCCCAAACAGCTTCTGCCAAAGATTCTTTAGATACGACAAAGCCAACTCTCTCTAAAAAGAAACTGATAATATCAAACTCTTTTTTCCCCAAATTCAACAATACATCATTTACATATACTACGCGTTCATTAGGGAATAATTTTAGATTACCTGCCTCTAAAAAATCTGAACCGGACCTATTGTTACGACGGATAATACTCTTTACTCTAGCCACAAATTCCGCTAAATGGAATGGTTTTGCAAGGTAATCATCGGCTCCAAGGTCAAGACCTTTAACTTTATCATCGACAGCATTGCGAGCCGAAATAATGAGTACAGATGTGTTTTTCTTAATCTTTTTCAATTTATATAATAATTCCAACCCATCGCCACCAGGCAAGGTAAGATCAAGAATAATCAAAGAATAATCATACAAAGAAATTTTCTCTTCGGCCTCGAAAAAATCCTTTGCTTGTTCTACTACAAAATGCTGTTTTATAAGAACTTCACTCATTGAATTTCTCAACATTTCGTCATCTTCAACTAATAAGAGTTTCATACCGGATTAGAATAATATTGGTAAAAAAAAGATGCATCAATGAAATTGATACATCTTATATATAATTAAATAGAATAATATCATTTCATATTATCAACAGCCCATTTTATCCAGAGAGACCCCCAGGCAAAACCGGCTCCAAAAGAAGAAAGAATAAGATTATCTCCTTTTAAGAACATATGTTTATTATCCCATAAAAGAATAGGAATTGTAGCGGAAGAAGTATTTGCTCTAGTTTGAATATTGACAAGTACTCTATCTTCTTTAATACCCATTCTTTTACCAACAGCCTCAATAATTCTAAGATTTGCTTGATGAGGGAGAAAATAAACATCATCAGGACTTAGATGATTTCTTTCCATCATTTCACAAGAAACGTCTGCCATTTTACTAACTGCCCATTTAAAAACGTTTTTACCGTCTTGATATACAAAATGTTGACGTTTATCTACAGTTTCATGAGAAGCCGGATGAAGAGAGCCACCCGCTACCATATGTAAATATTCTTTACCAATACCATTTGAGCGAAGGATAGCATCTTGCAAACCATTACCATCAGCACAAGGCTCTAAAAGTACGGCAGCAGCACCATCACCGAATAAAGGGCAGGTATTACGATCGGTATAGTCAATAATAGAAGACATTTTTTCTCCACTACATACTATAAATTTCTTACAAAAACCACTTTCAATATATAAAGAAGCAGTTTTGCATGCGTGAATAAAACCTGCGCAACCTACATTCATATCAAATGTCATAGCATCTACAATACCACAAGCATTGGCAATAATTGCTGCTGAAGAAGGGAAAACCATATCCGGTGTAACTGTAGAGCAAATAAGAGCCCCAATTTCTGAAGGGTCAATATTATTTTTCTCCAAAAGAGTTTTAACCGCCTTTACAGCCATATAAGTCATTCCGGCATCTTCTTTCTTAAGAATTCTTCTCTCTTTAATACCAACGCGAGTCATTATCCACTCATCGGAGGTATCAACCATGCGACTTAATTCATCATTTGTAAGAACATAATCAGGCAAATAAGCCTCTACGGCAGTAATAGCCGCTCTAACTTTATTTTCAATCATTTCTAATAAAATTCAATTAAACAAAAATCGCACAATATTATACATTGTAATTCCTCTATACCTAAAATTGTGCAACCCATATAGACTGCAAAGTTACAAAATATATTTGAAATAAAAAATATATACATTCTTCATTTTTGACATTCGATATCATCTATGTATTATCAATAAAAAAGATTATCTTTGCAAATAAATAAAAGATAAAAAAATGGATGATAATTTCTATATGAAACAGGCTTTGAAAGAGGCCGAAGCTGCTTATGAAAAGGGGGAAGTACCGGTAGGAGCTATCATAGTATGCAACGATAAAATTATAGCCAGAGCTCATAACTTAACAGAGACATTAAACGATACTACTGCCCATGCAGAGATGCAAGCAATAACATCCGCCACCAATAAAATTGGAGGTAAATACCTAACAAACTGCACCTTATATGTTACATTAGAACCTTGTACAATGTGTGCCGGAGCACTTGCTTGGAGTCAAATATCAAGAATTGTATATGGTGCTGATGACCCCAAAAGAGGGTTCAGTAATTTTTCACCATCTCTGCTACATCCAAAAACTTCGATAACGAAAGGAGTTATGAGCAATGAAGCACTGACATTACTTCAAAACTTCTTTAAAAGTAAAAGGAAATGAGTATTTTTCAATTTAAAAAATTTTCTGTAAAGCAAGATAATTCTTCCATGAAAGTAGGTACCGATGCAGTATTGCTCGGATGTTGGACTCAACTACGCAAAACAGATAAACAATTGTTAGAAGTAGGTACAGGATGCGGAGTAATTTCACTAATTATTGCTCAAAGATATAATTTTGTCAATATCGATGCTATTGATATCGACAAAGCATCAATATTAGACGCAAAAGATAATTTTAACTATTCGCCATGGAATAATCGATTATCTGCAATAAATGATTCGTTACAAACTTATAATCCTAATAAACAATACGATATTATAGTCAGTAATCCTCCATATTTCAATAATTCACTTCAATGCCCTAATAATCAAAGAAGTGTTGCTCGTCATACGAACACTCTTTCTTATAATGATTTATTGAGTTATTCACATAAATTACTTTCCACAAACGGAATATTTTCTGTTATATTACCATTTAAAGAGGGAAAAGAATTTATTAATCTAGCGAAACAATACCATTTTTCAGTGAATAGAATTACAAAAGTCTACCCTACACCAACATCAATGCCAAAGCGATTACTCATAGAACTTCAAAAAAATGAGAATATATTAGGAACAGAAAAGTACATTAACCAATCAGAAAAAGCATATATTGAAGATATATTGACAATAGAGATAAGCAGGCATAATTACACTGAAGAATATATTGGATTGACAAAGGAATTTTACCTAAAAATGTAGAAATGAATTAAAAAAAATCGTATATTTGCAAAAAAATAAGAAACAATATGGAAAGAAAAATAGAAGCCTCAGAACTTATCATCAATAATGATGGAAGTATATTTCATTTACATGTAAAGCCTGAGCAATTAGCTACAACAATTATATTAGTTGGAGATCCGAATAGAGTAACCATGGTAGCGAGCCATTTTGATAATATTGAGTGTGAAGTATCTAATAGAGAATTTCATACTATAACAGGAACATATAAAGGGAAACGGATATCATGTGTTTCTCATGGTATTGGATGTGACAACATGGATATCGTGATAACGGAGTTGGATGCATTGGCAAATATTGACTTCAACACTAGAGAAATAAAGAAAGAGCACACTACCCTAACTATGGTTAGAATAGGCACCTCAGGGGGTATACAACCTATATGTCCCATAGGCAGTTATGTAGTAGCAGAGATGTCGGTCGGTTTTGACGGACTATTAAATTATTACGAAGTACCTGAAGGAGTATTTGACTTGGAAATGGAGAGAGCATTTTGTGATCACACCCAATTCGGAAGAAGATTAGCAGCTCCATATTTTGTGCATGCCAACAGAGAACTAGTAGACAAAATCGGGTATGATATGATAAAAGGAATAACTATTTCAGCACCCGGATTTTATGGTCCGCAAGGCAGATACGTAAGAGCAAAACCTCTTGATATTGAATTAAATAAAAAAATAATGTCTTTTAAATACAAAGATAGAGTAATAACCAATTTTGAAATGGAGAGTTCTGCACTTGCCGGAATGAGTGCATTATTAGGGCATAAAGCAATGACCGTATGTGCAATAATAGCCGGTAGAGTAAGCAAGAATATGAATACCGAATACAAAGGATCTATGGAAGAATTGGTAAAGATTGTATTAGACAGAATTTAAAAATATAAAGTATATGATAAATCATCTTAAAGATGATACTATAGCAGCTATTTCCACCGCTCCGGGAGTTGGAGGAATAGCTGTTATACGTATCAGTGGAAATCAATCAATAGAAATAGTATCATCAATTTTTAAAGCAAATAAAAAAGATGTAGAAATAAAAACTGCATCAGCCTATCAAGCTATATATGGAACAATATATGAATGTGAAGAAGAGATAGATAAAGTAGTAGTATCACTATTTCGGGCCCCACATTCATTTACGGGAGAAGACGTTGTTGAAATATCTTGTCACGGCTCTATATATATCCAACAAAGAATACTAAGTTTATTGATAAATAAAGGATGTCGATTAGCAACGGCGGGCGAATTCACTCAAAGGGCATTTTTTAATGGAAAGATGGATTTATCACAAGCAGAAGCAGTAGCTGATTTAATAAATTCACAAACAAAAGCTGCACATTCCGTTGCTTTGAATCAAATGAAAGGAACATTTTCGAACAAGCTATCTTTATTAAGAGAAAAATTACTTCATTTGGTATCATTATTAGAGCTTGAATTGGATTTTGGCGACCATGAAGAATTGGAATTTGCCGATCGTAAAGAGCTTATCCAAATTTCCACTGAGCTATATAACGAAATAAAGAAATTAACATCTTCTTTTTCTACCGGCAATGCCATAAAAAACGGCATACCAGTGTCGATAATCGGAAATACTAACGTAGGTAAATCCACACTCTTGAATCACCTTATAGGAGAAGAGAAGGCAATAGTAAGTGATATACCGGGCACAACTCGAGATATAATAGAAGACGTAGTAAATATCAATGGAATATCGTTTAGATTTATTGACACAGCCGGTATTCGCAGCACAAGTGACACCATAGAAAAAATAGGAATAGAAAGAAGTTATAACGCGATAAACCACTCACAAATAGTAATTTGGGTAATAGATGGTAGCAACTACGAAATAGAAAAAATTAACGATATAAAACAATACCTATTAGAGAGCGGTAAAATAATAATTACAGTAATCAATAAAATTGATATTGCAACACAACAACAACTTGACACTATAAAACTGCATCTATCCGACACTCTGAATAACATCTTACTGATATCCGCTAAAAAAGAGCAATACATAGAAGAACTCACAAATCTATTATACGAAAAAGCCGGTATATCAGAAGATATTAATAACGATATAATTGTCAACAATGTACGTCATTACGAAGCCCTTCAACACTCTTTAGAATCTATTGAGCGCATCATTGAAGGGTTAAACAATAATATACCATCAGACTTCATAGCCCAAGATGCAAGAGAAACAATCCACTACCTATCAGAAATTACAGGAGGAGAAATTACAACCCCGGAAGTACTTTCAAACATTTTTTCCAAGTTCTGTATTGGGAAATAGACATTCTGTATTGGCAAGTAGGACGTGAAAACAAAAGAAAAAAATATGAAAATTCGGCATATCACATTGAGAATCAGTAATTTGTAAAAGCAAAACCACTGTTTCTAACAACGACTCAAACTCTATTTCTGTATTGTGTTCTTATTTGATTATTAATGTGTTAGATACTCTGCATCGTTAATTTGTGGTAAATATGACGAAAGGGTTAATGGCTTTATACACCCTTAAAATTATACACTGCTAAATCATAAGAATCTTCTGGAACATTTGAATCTTCTAAATATGAAACGAATAGCGATGGCTCTTTTGATAAGGCATACGTTCTGCCATTAACTAAAATACATGGGGCAACATATACTTTTAATATGTGGGCTGCTGTTATAAATAGCCCATCGGCGACGAACCCCTGTCAAAACTCACGTTGTTGCCCATCAATAATACTCATTGTAGCATCATCTTTTGCGATTACGACAATGGACCCCATGAAATATGTTGCATAGTTTGCTACATCCTTTGTTGAATGTTCTGGCCTATAGTCCGCACGAAAAGCACTGTACAAATCGTCAATCAACTGGTCAATGTTTTCCTTTTGCCATCGATACTCTCTTTGAAAATAGTCGATGGAATATTTATTGTTGCTCAGGATGTCCTTCAAAGGGTATTCTTTGGCTACTATTTTCTTATTCTGTATTGTACTCATATTGCTATTATGTCTTTTTTATGGTTCTATAAACACTGGTGTACCTTTTTCGTTTTCTGGATTTATCTCTATTAACTTCTCTATTAGGTGATGATTAATCAAATTCCTTAAATCCACGTTAAGAGGTTCGATAGAGAACATCATGTAACTCTTGCGCGGATTCTTGTTGGGATAGTCCATCGCCTTCAGTTCATCCCTACCCATCTCCTTATGCCCTGTAATCGTATAGGCTAAGAGCTTATCTGGTTTACCAAAATCATAAAGAACTAACAAAGACGTTCTACCAAACATTTCTCTATGTTCTTCCATTGAACCCTTGGTTTTGCCAAGCCTAACATTATACATACTATGCGCAAGAATCCAATCTTTTTGCTTCTTATTTTTAGCACACCCTACGAGGATGGTCTTATCGCCACCAAAGAAATCAATGATGTTTTTGTCAAACCGATTCCATTTATAGCACTCAAATGGCTCAGCGGCCATCATCTCACCTTCCTCCTCAATCAGAGGATACATGGAAACCACAGAAGTAGTCTTTACATCATTATCTTCCACATCCTCGTTCTCCTTGAAATTCTCAACTTG
>JAEDFN010000083.1 GCA_016292775.1 Paludibacteraceae bacterium | reverse complement strand
CCCCTTTCTTTATCTTGATATTTCCCATTGAAGATTTTCTAAAAATATTTCTTACTATTCTGCTTTTGCAGTTTGCTTATTTGAAACGATTTATCTGCTTGATGAAACAATATCCGCCACCGTCATACCGACATATTTTACGAGGGCGTCGGTGGAGATTTTCAATTGTAAACCCCGCACGCCGGCACTGATAAAAATGGTGTCGAAAAGTGTGCACGACTCGTCGATATAAGTGGGGAAAGGCTTTTTCATACCGATAGGGCAACAGCCGCCGCGGATATACCCGGTAAGGGGTAAAAGGTTCTTCATCGGTATCAATTCGCACGACTTATTACCACTCACCTTGGCAGCCTTCTTAAGGTCGACCTCCATAGCTCCGGGAATGACACAAACAAAATTTTTTACCTTATCTCCCTCTAAAACAAGGGTTTTAAACACACAATCAATATCTTCGCCCAACTCCGCCGCCACATGCACGGCACTTAAATCATCCTCAGAAACGGTGTATGGTATCAATTCATAATCTATTCCCGCCGCATCGAGCAGCCTTGCCACGTTAGTCTTTGTTATATTTTTTGCCGACATAATGCTTTGCTGTAAATATTTCGTTTTTTTCTTTATTCAATCTAAAACTCGCTTGTAATTGGATATTCTTTTGATATTAAATATTGTACCATAGTCATATCCACTCCTAATCCAAAAAGTGCAAAGAGAATCATAAATACGAAATACAAAATTAGTAAAAATTTCTGTACCGCCACAAATTTGTTTAATAATATTCCATTGCATATTACATAAATTTCACCACAATAATAATTTGTTTTCTCGTCAAAAATTTGTATTTTTGCATCGTATAAAAATTAATATTGTAAAACAGCAGAGTCAGAACAGAACCATGCCTCTCTCATCGGTCAGCTTACCGGCAATGCGTTTGCCATCAATGGACTGGAGGCTTTAATCAAATAAGGAGAAGTAGTCATGACACCGGAAAACAAAAACAAATTGCTTCAACTGCTCCGACAGCACAAGGAGATAGGCATTTCAAATCAGATAGACTACGACAAGTTTTATCTCTATTCTATCATCACACACTCTACCGCCATTGAAGGTAGCACAGTAACCGAAGTAGAAGCACAGCTGCTCTTTGATGAGGGCATCACAGCAAAAGGCAAACCGATGAAGGAACAGTTGATGAACCTTGACCTGAAAAATGCCTACGAATATGGGAGAGCATGGATAAAGCGTCACGAAGCAATGACGGTAGATACACTCGTCACACTTGCCTCCAAGGTAATGGCAAGAACCGGAACTGAATATAATGCTTTAGGCGGTTCGTTTGATGCTTCTAAGGGTGAGTTGCGCCGACTGAATGTAACGGCAGGTGTTGGCGGACGTTCGTATATGAATTGGATAAAAGTGCCTCAAAAGCTGGAGGCTTTTTGTCAGGAACTCAATGCCCGCCGAAGTGCACTCGACCCGACAGATGCTGCAGCCGTTTATGAATTGAGTTTTTGGGCTCATTACGAACTCGTCACCATCCACCCTTGGGCTGATGGAAACGGGAGAACCTGCCGTCTGCTGATGAATCTCCTGCAAATGGAATATGATGTATTGCCTACAAAAGTTTTAAAAGAAGATAAGGGGGAATATATCCAAGCTTTGATAGACACCAGAGAAAATGAGGATATAGAGATATTCCTTAATTGCATGACCGAGTTGCATTGCGCCCATTTGAAACATGACATCGACCGGTATGTCAAGTCGGTTGAAGTGGTCAATAAAACAGACTATGTCAAGGAAATGGTCGATAAATGGTCGATAAAGCCCTCTCTTGCCGGGAAACTGGCCGATATTTTGATATTTGTGGCCGATAAAAAAGAAATAAGGACTGAAAATATAGTCAGTACCCTCGGATTTACAGAAACAACCGCCAAACGTTATCTGCGCCAATTGGCTGCATTCGGGTATTTGGAAGCTCATGGAGGAAACAGAAACAGGAGTTATACACGTCTCATATAATGAGGAGGACAAGCAAAAATGAACAAGATATCTATTCGGTTTTACAACGACAAAGAGGTTCGTGCGATATGGGACGACAATGATAGCAGATGGTACTACTCTGCTACAGATGTAGTTCGCGCTATAAATAACGAAAACGACTATGTGAAAGCAGGTAACTATTGGCGTTGGCTGAAGAAGAAACTTGCAGCACAGGGCATTCAACCCGTGAGTGACACTCACGAGTTCAAATTAGTTGGTCCTGATGGCAAAAAGCGTGTGGCAGATGTAATGGACGATAATGGAGTTCTACTTTTAGCCAAGCACTATCCTAACAACCGTGCAAACGAGTTTCTTGATTGGTTTACTTATAGTGACAATACGATTGACGGTCAAAGCAAAAAGAAAGCATACGACCTCTTTGAGAGTGGATTGCTTAACAAACTTGAACCGGGAAGCATCAAGTGTCTGCAACAGATACATGGATATATATTTGGAGGCTTGTATGAGTTTGCGGGGCAGATTCGCACCAAGAATATCAGTAAGGGAGGTTTCACTTTTGCCAATTGCCTTTATTTCCCTACTATTTTGCATAAAATCGAGATGATGCCGGAAACTACATTCGATGAGATTGTCAGCAAATATGTAGAGATGAATGTGGCTCATCCGTTTATGGAAGGCAATGGACGCAGCACACGTATTTGGCTCGACCTGATGCTAAAACGTTCACTCAAACGATGTGTGGATTGGAGCAAGATGGACAAAAACGATTATCTCAATGCCATGCGTATGAGTGTAAGTGATGATACAGAAATACGAAGGTTGTTGAAAAGTGCACTCACCGATGAGATCGACAGCCGCGAGATGTTCATGAAGGGTATTGATTATTCATATTATTACGAGCAAGAGGATTGAAACATGGAAGAAAGCAAACAGATAATAGTCAAAAACGAGGAGCAGCTTTTCGATGCTATTTCTCGTCTGATAGAAGAGAGCCGTAGGCAGGTAGCCAAAGCTGTCAACACAGCCATGGTATATACATATTATGGTGTTGGACAGTATATTGTAGAGTTTGAGCAAGGAGGTAAAGAGCGTGCAGCCTATGGAAAAGGTGTGTTGAAAAGACTCTCGGCAAGACTGACGGAGAAATATGGAAAAGGATGGTCGGAAGAAACACTGAAGAAATGCCGAAAATTTTTCTTTGCATACCCAATTGGGCCTACATCGCAGACCCAAAGTACAACATCTAAAGATTTGGTCCACACTGTAGACCAAATGCATAAATTCACACTCTCTTGGAACCATTATCAGATTCTAATGCGTATACAAAATCTACAAGAACGTAGTTTCTATGAAATAGAAGCTTACAATCAGAATTGGAGTGTGCGCCAGCTTCAAAGACAAATTGCAAGTAGCCTCTACGAGCG
>JAEDFN010000082.1 GCA_016292775.1 Paludibacteraceae bacterium | reverse complement strand
ATTTCCAATACTAGTAACGCTATTCGGGATATTAATAGATTCGAGAGAGGTACACACTGCAAAAGCACTATCTCCAATACAAGTAACGCTATTCGGGATATTTACATATTCGAGAGAATCACAATTATGAAAAGCACATTTCCCAATACAAGTAACGCTATTCGGGATATTAATAGATTCGATAGATTTACACCATGAAAAAGTATCATCTCCAATACTAGTAACGCTATTCGGGATATCAATAGATTTGAGAGATTTACAAAATAAAAAAGCACTAACTCCAATACTGGTAACGCTATTCGGGATATTAATAAATTCGAGAGAATTACACTCTAAAAAAGCTTCATCTCCAATACTAGTAACGCTATTCGGGATATTAATAGATTTGAGAGAGGTACAACTTGAAAAAGCATTATCTCCAATACTGGTAACGCTATTCGGGATATTAATAAATTCGAGAGATTCACACCCTACAAAAGCCTGAATTCCAATACTAGTAACGCTATTCGGGATATCAATAGATTTGAGAGTTTCACAACAATAAAAAGCAAAATCACCAATACCAGTCACGCTATCAGGGATATAAATGTTTGGTTCTGTTGAAAAGCAGTTAATTAGGACTCCTTTTGAAGATATAAGTAATCCATTTTCAGTAAAGAAATTTTTTCCTTCTATATTAAAACTTTTAATGGAATTACACCCTGTAAAAGCCGCTTTATCAATACTAGTCACGCTATTAGAGATATTTACATATTTGAGAGAATAACACCCTAAAAAAGCACGATCTCCAATACTAGTAACGCTATTCGGGATATTAATAGATTTGAGTGAATTACAATATTCAAAAGCACTATCTCCGATTTTCCTCACACTATTCGGGATATTTACATATTTGAGAGATTTACACCCTGAAAAAGCCCAATCTCTAATAACTTTTGTTCCTTCTTTAATAGTGTAAGTAGTTAATTCATACGGTGCTTCAATCAATTTTCCCCAATCTTTAGTGTATAAGACTCCGTTTTCGTCTTGTACCGCTTCGGCATATTCTTCAGCGGTGATTGTAGTGCTTAAACTTTCTTTTTCGATTTTCATGTTTTTTAGTTTTCTGTTTAAGTGTAATGTTTTTTACCAACTCTATTCCTAATAACTTCGAAAATTTTTCTTTTTCGATTAGATAATTATCATATCAAAAAGTGCTTTTATTCATTTAATGTTTGTTGTATCGGTATATTTTCAATATGTCTGAATTATTATTTAGCGTACAAATATATAGAATTTTTTAGAAATATAAAATATTATTCCTTCTTTATTTTCTGTTTCTTGGGTGGTGGTTAAGTATCTCTTCGCGGAGGTATTGTGTGTCGAGATGGGTGTATATCTCTGTTGTTACCAGGTTTTCGTGGCCGAGCATCATCTGTATCACGCGTAAGTTTGCTCCTCCTTCAAGCAGGTGGGTGGCAAAGGAGTGGCGGAGAGTGTGGGGACTGATATTCTTTTTTATCCCGGCTTTCTTTGCTAACTCTTTTATCATTATCAGTATCATTGTGCGTGTTAGTCTCGACCCGTATCGGTTCAGAAATAAGAAGTCTTCGTTGCCCGGTTTTATCTTCAGTTTGTTGCGGTCGTAAATCCAAAAGCCAACCTGCTTAATTGCTTCTTCGCTCATTGGTACTAAGCGTTGTTTGCTACCTTTGCCTTGTACGATGATGAATTTTTCTTCCCAATGGATGTCACTTAACTTGATGTTTATCAATTCACTAACTCGTAATCCCGAGCCGTATAGCATCTCGATAATCGCTAAATTGCGCTGTCCTTCATTTTTTGAAAGGTCGATGGCATCTTCTATCATCTCTATCTCTTGAAGAGTGAGAACGGTAGGCAGATGTTGCGGTATTTTCGGCATCTCTAATAGTTCGGTAGGATTGTGCTTGAGAATGTCGCTGTATATCAAGAATTTGTAGAACGATTTAATGCCTGATATCATTCGGGCTTGCGAGCGTGCCCCTATACCTAAGTCGTTTAAGTAGACAATAAAGCCGCTAAGGTCTGCTAATGTCACCTTTAGCGGGTCGATATGCCTCTCTTCCAAATAGGTTAGAAGTGCGTTCAGATCGTGTAAATATGCCTCTTTCGAGTTTTCTGACAATCCTTTTTCAAGCTTGATATATCCGCAATATTGTTTGTAAATGCTCGAGTCCATAGGAATGAAAATAAAAAAGGCGGACAATACAATAATGTAGTCCGCCTGAGTATTGTATGGTGTTTATTATTTGTTCAAACGGAAACGTTCTACGCCGTCTTTGATATAACCAACAATTTGGTTTGCTGCAGCAAGGCCGGCATTGATGTTAGCCTCTGCTGTTTGTGCACCCATCTTCTTAGGAGTACCGAAATAGCGAACACCGAATTTCTCTTTGAGCTCTTCTGCATTTGATGGAGCTACGTCGGTGATGTATTTGAAGTCTGCACGGTCGGCCATCAATTTTGCAATACCTTCTTCGTCGATAACCTCTTTACGAGCTGTGTTTACAAGAGTTGCACCTTTTGGCATCTTGTTAAGAAGTTCGTAGTTGATAGATTTCTTGGTTTGCTCTGTTGCAGGGATGTGCAAAGATACATAGTCGGAAGTAGAGTAGAGCTCGTCGATAGAAGAAACGGCTTTAACACCATCAGCTTCAATTCTGTCGGCAGGTACGAATGGGTCGAAAGCTTGTACTTTCATGCCAAAGCCCATAGCGATTTTTGCAACGCGCATTCCTACATTACCGTATGCGTGGATACCGAGAGTTTTACCTTTCAATTCTGTTCCTGTTGCACCTGTATATTGTACACGTGCAGCGTATACCATCAAACCAAGAGCAAGCTCTGCAACAGCGTCAGAGTTTTGTCCCGGTGTGTTCATAGCTACTACATTGTGTGCTGTACATGCTTCAAGGTCGAGGTTGTCGAAACCGGCACCGGCACGTACTACAATCTTAAGATTTTTTGCGTGATCAAGAACTTCTTTTGTAACTTTGTCTGAACGTACGATAAGTGCATCTACATCAGCTACTGCTGCGTAAAATTGCTCTACGTCAGTGTATTTTTCAAGAAGAACTACTTCTCCACCTGCAGCGTTAATAATTGATTTGATACCATCTACAGCTGCTTTTGCAAATGGTTTTTCTGTAGCAACAAGTACTTTCATGTCTTTTAGATTTATGTTTATTATTGTTTTTTGTAATTAAATTTTTTCTTAATTCGTACTGCAAAGGTAGTCATTTTTAATGACATGGCACAATAAATTTGAAAATTTATCTATTTCCTGTTTTTCTTCCATTTTTTTAGTGCAATATAGTATTTTTCCGCATTTCTGTTGTGTTCTGAAAGCGTTTTTGCAAATTTGTGCCTGCCGTTTAATTCCGAATCGGCACACATAAAGATGTAATTATGCTTTTCGGCGTTTAATACGGCGTCGATAGTGTATATTTC
>JAEDFN010000006.1 GCA_016292775.1 Paludibacteraceae bacterium | reverse complement strand
GATTGGAATTTGAGCCGTAGCCGTTATTGGGGTACTCCTCTCCCTATTTGGAGGTCGGAAGATGGCTCTGAAGAGAAATGTATCGGTTCTGTTGAAGAACTTATCACCGAAATAAATAAAGCTGTTAAAGCAGGGGTGATGAAGGAAAATCCTTACCCTAATTTCGTGGTCGGAGATATGAGTGAGGAGAATTACAATCCGAAAAATATCGACCTACATCGTCCTTATGTAGATAATATCATCCTTGTTAGCGATAGTGGCAAACCTATGAAACGCGAACTCGACCTTATTGATGTGTGGTTCGATTCAGGTGCTATGCCTTATGCTCAAATTCACTATCCTTTCGAAAATAAAGAGGCTTTCGATAACAGAGTTATCTATCCTGCCGACTTTATTTCCGAGGGTGTGGACCAAACTCGCGGTTGGTTCTTTACCCTTCATGCTATCGGTACTATGATATTCGATTCCGTCGCTTTCAAAAATGTTATATCTAATGGATTGGTTCTTGATAAAGATGGCAACAAAATGTCTAAACGCCTCGGTAATGCTGTCGACCCGTTCTCTACTATCGAAGAGTTCGGCTCCGACCCGCTCCGCTGGTATATGATTACTAATTCATCCCCTTGGGATAACTTGAAATTCGACGCTGCAGGTGTTAGAGAGGTGAGCCGTAAATTTTTCGGTACACTATATAATACATACTCTTTCTTTGCTCTTTATGCTAATGTCGATGGCTTTGAATACAAAGAAAAAGATATCCCTGTAGCAGACCGCCCTGAAATCGACCGCTGGATTCTCTCTTTGCTTAATTCTTTAATCAAGGAGTGTAAAGAGCATTTCGAAGCTTATGAACCAACTCGCGCAGGTCGTGCAATACAAGATTTCGTTTGCGAAAATCTTTCTAATTGGTATGTGCGCCTTAATAGAAAACGCTACTGGGGTGGTGAGTATAACAATGATAAGATTTCCGCTTATCAAACCTTGTATACTTGCCTCATTACCGTAGCTAAATTAATGGCCCCTATTGCTCCTTTCTTTGCAGACCAACTTTATAAAGATCTGAATAAGGGCGCCGGAAAAGAACAATATTCTTCCGTGCATTTAGCTCAATTCCCTTCTTGCTGCGACGATCTAATAGATAAGAATCTCGAAGAATGTATGCAACTCGCACAGCAATCTTCTTCTATGATCTTGGCCCTTCGCCGTAAAGCAGATAAAAAAGTACGCCAACCTCTTCAAAAAGCTATTATCCCTGCCGCTGATGAAAAGATGTTGTCGCAACTGAATTATGTGGCAAACCTTATAAAAACTGAAGTCAATATTAAAGAACTTGAAATAGTTACCTCAGATAATACGTCTATCTCTCTCGTGAAACGTATTAAACCGAATTTTAAAACTCTCGGTAAAAAATTCGGAAAACAGATGAAGGAAATTGCTTCCGTTATCGCTACACTCTCTCAAGAGGATATCTCTCGTATTGAGAAAGATGGTAATTATACTCTAAATTTGAATGACGGACCTATCGTTATCGAAATTTCTGACGTTGAAATAGCTACGGAAGATATGCCGGGATGGTTGGTGGCTAATGAGGGTACTCTTACTATCGCTCTCGATGTTACCGTTACCGAGCATCTGCGTCGTGAAGGTGTAGCTCGCGAATTGATTAATCGTATCCAGAATATCCGTAAAGATAATGGCTACGAAATAACAGATAAAATTGTTGTCAAAATCGAAGCCCTTGACCAAATTAACGATGCTGTTAAAGAGTTTTCACAGTATATCGCTCAGCAAACTTTGGCTACCGAAATTTCTGTTGTAGATAAATTGGATAACCCGATAGAGCTTGATTTCGACGATTATAAAGTTAATATTTTTGTAAGTAAATAATATGTTTTATAGCAATGGCCTACCTTATCGGGTATGCCGTTGCTTTTTATTTTTTTATATTATGTTGGGCGGATTAGGTTTTCAAGAAATTATTATTATCGCTCTTATTGTCCTTCTCCTTTTTGGAGGTAAAAAAATTCCTGAATTGATGAAAGGCCTCGGAAAAGGGGTGAAAAGTTTTAAAGATGGAGTAAATGGTGTGGATGATAAGAATGAGGTTACCGATAACAAGAAAGATAACTCTTCTGAGTCTAAGGTAGATAATAATAATGAACAAAAATGATGCGGAGAATAACGCGTTGATGTCTTTCTGGGAGCACCTCGATGTTCTCAGAAAATATGTTGTGCGCTCTCTCTGTGTTGTAATCTTGTTCTCTATAATCGCTTTCTTTTGTAAACAATGGGTTTTTGATATAATCCTTGCCCCGCAAAATAATCTTTTTATTACTTATCAATGGATTGATAAAATCTCTTCCACTTTCAATATCCCGATAAATGATAACTTCAATGTGCAATTGATAAATACAGGCCTTACACAACAATTTTTAATTCATATCAAGGTCTCTCTCCTCGTTGGATTACTTTGTGCTTCGCCGTATGTTATTTTTGCCCTTTTTGAATTTATTTCTCCCGCCCTGTACGAAAACGAAAAAAAATATTCTTTCAGATTGTTATTTTTTGCCTTTTTACTCTTTTTTGTTGGGGTCCTAACTTCCTATTTTATCGTTTTTCCTTTTACTTTTCGATTCCTTGGAACGTATCAAGTGAGCGAAAATATTACGAATTTAATAACTTTAGAGTCGTATATATCTACTTTGATATTGCTTTCCGTGTG
Source organism: Paludibacteraceae bacterium (assembly GCA_016292775.1). Taxonomy (GTDB): domain Bacteria; phylum Bacteroidota; class Bacteroidia; order Bacteroidales; family Paludibacteraceae; genus Aphodosoma. Next base: position 57,194 of record JAEDFN010000006.1, on the reverse strand, counting down.
CCTTGGAATACTTTTTGAAATGCCGATATTAGCTTGGCTATTGTCGAGAATGAACCTCATTAACAGCGATTTAATGATTAAATATCGACGCCATGCCATTGTGCTTATTTTAGTGCTCGCTGCTATTATTACCCCTACTACCGATGTTTTTACTCTCTCTATCGTCTTCTTCCCTATATATATATTGTATGAGGTGAGTATTATCATAGTAAAATATGTTTCTTCTAAAAGATAAAAAAAGTAGATTGTTAGTCCGTAAGTGGATAATTTTTTGTAAATTTGCACGCAAAATTAAATTGATATCATGATGAATAAAATAGTAGATAAAGAGTTTTTTTCTGCTAATGTTGTAAAATTAGAAATTGTGGCTCCTTTGATAGCCAAAGCTCGTAAAGCGGGTCACTTTGTTATTGTAAGAGTTGATGAAAACGGAGAAAGAATCCCTCTTACTATTGCAGATTCGAATGTTGAAAAAGGTACAATTACTCTTGTTGTACAAAAAGTCGGCGTAAGTTCCTCCAAATTGTGTAACCTTAATGTCGGTGATTCCGTTCTCGATATTGTCGGTCCTCTTGGCCGTGCTACCCATATCGAAAAGTTCGGTACCGTAGTTTGCGCCGGTGGTGGCGTGGGCGTGGCTCCTATGTTGCCTATTATTAGAGCTATGAAAGAGGCTGGTAATAAGGTTATTTCCGTGCTTGCCGGTAGAACAAAAGAGCTTATTATCCTCGAAAGCGAAGTTAGAAAATATTCCGACGAGGTGGTGATTATGACTGACGACGGATCTTATGGTAATAAAGGCCTTATTACTGCCGGTGTAGAAACTATTATCAACCGCGAAAAGGTGGATATGTGCGTTACTATAGGTCCCGCTATCATGATGAAATTCGTGAGTCTGCTTACCAAAAAATACGAAATCCCTACTGTAGCATCACTAAATACTATTATGGTTGATGGCACAGGTATGTGTGGCGCTTGTCGTGTTACTATCGATGGTGTTACAAAATTCGTCTGTGTCGATGGCCCTGAATTCGATGCTCATAAAGTTAATTTTGATGAGATGATGATGAGACTCTCCGCTTATAAACCTGAAGAGGCGGAGGCGTTTAATAATTATAAAAACCAAAATTGTTAATCTCTTTGTTGTTATGGAGTTAAGAAATGAGGCTTGGCGTGAAGAATTACGCCAAAATATGAAAGCTAAAGACCGTATGGCATTACCTCGCGTAAAAATGAATGAGCTTGATGGTGAGTACCGTAGCCATAATTCTGAAGAGGTTAATAGAGGTCTTGATTTGAAACAAGCAATGGCAGAAGCTAAAAGATGTTTGGATTGCCCTAATCCTTCTTGTATGCAAGGCTGCCCTGTAAATATACATATACCGGACTTTATTAAAAATATTGAGCGTGGTGAAATATTAGAGGCTGCTAAGGTGCTTAAACAAACTTCCGCTCTCCCTGCTGTGTGTGGCCGCGTTTGCCCTCAAGAGCGTCAATGCGAGAGTAAATGTGTTCACCTTAAAAGTGGTCATGATGCCGTTGCTATCGGATATCTCGAGCGTTTCGCTGCTGATTACGAAAGAGAAAGCGGCAAAATGTCTCTCCCTCAAGTTGCACCTGCTCTCGGTATTAAAATCGCCGTTGTCGGTTCCGGCCCTTGTGGTCTCTCTTTCGCAGGCGATATGGCTAAATATGGTTATGATGTTACCGTCTTTGAAGCCCTTCACGAAATTGGTGGCGTACTTAAATATGGTATACCGGAATTCCGTCTACCTAATGCTGTCGTGGATGTTGAAATCGAAAACCTTACAAAAATCGGAGTCAAATTTGTCAAAGATTGTATTATTGGTAAAACAATCACTGTCGAAGAGCTTAAAGAACAAGGTTTCCGTGCCGTATTCGTGGCAAGTGGTGCCGGACTCCCTAATTTTATGAGAATACCGGGAGAAAACCTTATCGGTATCATGAGCTCTAATGAATATCTTACCCGCGTAAACCTTATGGGTGCCGCTAAAAATACTACTGATACTCCGGTGACTATCGGTCGCCGCGTGGCAGTTATCGGTGGCGGTAATACAGCTATGGACTCCGTTCGTACCGCTCGTCGTCTCGGCGCTGAAAAAGCTTTTATCGTTTATCGCCGCTCCGAAAGCGAAATGCCTGCACGTGCCGAAGAGGTGAAACACGCTAAAGAAGAGGGCGTAGAATTTATGACACTTCATAACCCTATCGAATATAAAGGTGATGAAAAGGGTAGAGTTTCGGCTGTGGTATTACAAAAAATGGAACTTGGCGAACCTGATGCTTCCGGACGTCGCTCTCCTCAACCAATACCGGGTGCGGTAGAAACTATTGAGGTTGATGAGGTTATCGTCAGTGTGGGTGTGTCTCCGAATCCTCTTATTCCAAACTCGGTTGAAGGCCTTAACGTCTCTCGCAAAGGTACTATCGAGGTGAACGAAGACTTACAATCTTCTATACCTACTATCTTTGCCGGTGGCGATATCGTTCGTGGTGGTGCTACTGTTATCCTCGCTATGGGCGATGGTAGAAAAGCTGCTGCCGCTATGCATGATAAAATTCAAAAAGGCGAATTATAATGCATATCTGTGTTTTTTGCTCTTCCGCTGATACCATAAACAGCAATTATAAAGCATTGGCTTTTGACTTCGGTAAATGGCTCGCCGAGAATAATTTTTCTTTAGTTTATGGCGGTGCTTCGGGTGGTTTGATGGATGCCGTTGCTAAAGGGGCTCAGAGTGCTGATGGAGATATTTGGGGTATTATCCCTAAATCTATCATCGAAAAAAACAGATTGAGCACTATCCCTAACAAACTGCTTAAAGTGGATTCTATGGCTAATAGAAAATCATTGATGAAAGATGTTTCCGATGCTTTTGTCGTTTTCCCCGGAGGATATGGCACTCTGGATGAATTCTTTGATGTCTATGCCGCTGCTATCGTCGGAGAACATAATAAACCAATATTTGTTTTTAATCCTGATAATTATTGGCAAGGTATTATTACTCAGTTTGAAAGGTTTAAAAACGAGGGCACAGCAAAAAATACCACTGATAATTCCTTAGTCTTTTGCGACGATTTGGATGATCTAAAAAATAATCTGATTTTAATAAAATAATAATAATTATAAACACATATTCTTTCAGGACTATGAATCTCTTTTGGAAAAAAGTGTTTGGCGGTTTGCAATCAACAGCCAAATTTGAAGAAAAAATGAATGAGTTGGCAAAAGATTACCAACGTTTCATCTCCGTCGGTTCCTCTAAAGAGTTCGCTGAATATACCGAATTATATAAAATCGTGAAGTCCGCCGAATTCAAAGAGAAAAAACGCACCCTTATTCAACGTAAATATTCTGATACCGAAGAGTATCGTGATATCACTAAGTTTGAAAAACTATCTAAAAACAAAGATGTAAAAGATTATTATGTTATTGCTGATAGTAAAGAACTTAAGGAGTATCTCGTATTCGTTGATGGTGGAAATAGAGTGCAACTCGACGATCCAGAAAAAGTGAAAAATTCTCCGGAACTCAAAAAATTTAAAGATTTTGAGTCGTCAAAAGAGTATAAACTTTATATCCGCCTTCATAACTCTTATATTTTGAAAGAGTATGAGGAATTGAAAGAAAAAGTGTCAAAACCTCAATTTATTGAGTCTAATAAATTCTGGTCAAATCCAAAACGTTGGGAAACAGTAGAGGAGTACCAACAAGAAAAACGCTTCAATATTTTGGCGCAAAATCCGGATATTCAATTCTATATCAAACAAAAACCGGAAAGATTTAATGTGGTGTCTAAATATAAAATGACGTTCCACGATTGCTTTGATTGGAATACCTTGAATGCATCTTCTTGGAATTCAGGTTTCTATAAAGAAAAACCTCTTTTTGGAAACTACTCTTTTATCAATGAGCGTCAAGCTAATAATAAGGGTAATAATGTTTCTGTAGTAAACGGATACTTGCATATCTCTACTCGTGAAGAAAAAACTCAAGCTGTTGCTTGGCACCCTCAAAAAGGTTTTGTGCAATGCGATTACGATTTTTCTTCTGATGTATTAAACGGTAAAAATGCTATCTCTCAAAAGGGCGGAGTATTCACGGCTAAAATGAGATTTACCGGAAATAAATCCGTTCACCATGCTTTCTGGTTGGTAGGCGAGAAACAAACACCTCACATTAATATCTGCCATGTTGTTGACGGCCAAATAGAAGTAGGTATTTATTGGAATTCAAAATTCGAAACCAAATACACCTCTACCCGAATTAAAGGTATCAACCCGGGCGAATTCTTTATCTATTCTTTAGAATGGACTGAAAAAGAATTGATTTGGTACATAAACAACCTCGAAGTATTCCGTACTTCCGATTTCGTTCCAAATACCGAATTATTCCCTATGATTAATTCCTTTATCCCGGAAAATGCTAAAGGAGGAAATGCCGATATCGAAGTGGATTATATTAAAGTATTTTCAAAATAATTGATTTTTGGGTTAAACAATAAGGGAGTAGGGATGGATTTTTCTTTTCCCTATTTCCCTTTTTAATTGTTATATAATTGATATGAAAATCTCTGCATCTATTTATGCATATAATAATAGAATGTCTTTATCTGAAATTGTAAAGACTCTTGATATGCTATATATCGATAGCTTTCATGTCGATTGTAACGATGATATATCCGTTTTTGACGATATCAATTTTATTAGAAGCATCTCTAATACCCCTATCGATTTACATATTATTACCGATAATCCTGCCAAATACTATGATTTAATAGAGAAATATAAAATAGAATTTGTGCAGTTTCAATACGAAAATCTTACTTCTAATAATATCACTTTCCCTCGTTTCGAAAATACAAAATGGGGAATAGGTATTACAAATAATACCTCTTATGATGTTATTGAAAATTTCGAAAATGTAGATTTCGTTCTCTTTATGACCACAACCCCCGGGGTGAGTGGCGGTACTTTTAATAAAAGTGTTTTTAAAAAAATTCGCCATTTCCGAGCAAAATATCAAAATAAAGGTATCTTTGTTGACGGAGGCGTTAATGCAGAAGTTGCTTTTGTACTACGTAATATCGGCGTAAATAGGGTGGTGTGCGGTTCTTATCTCGCAAAAAACGATTCTCCTGCCCGTGCGTTATTGGATCTTCGTAAAGATATCGCTTCTTCTTTCCTTATAAAAGATTTTATGATGGAGAATATTCCTTTATTAAATCTTAATGCCGCTTCTGTTTTTGATGTTCTTTCAGCTATTGAAAAATATTGCCTTGGTTTCGTTATCTTTGTTGATGATGATGGAAAATTTGTAGGTATCGCTTCTAATGCTGATGTGCGTCGTGCTTTTATCAAAAATGCCGAAAATTTTGATAATATTTCTGTTTTCGACTGCATTAATTTTAAACCTTTTTCCCTTAATGAGAATCTAACAATTAAAGATATGTTGAATGAAATAGCTCAACAAAATTTTATCGTTAACTTCTTCCCTGTGGTTAATAACGATAATATACCCGTTGGAGCAGTTACATTCTTTAATCTTATTCGTAGTGAAATTTAGTTGATTTATTATGATAGTTCATTTGCCTGCTAATTTATCTCAAGATATAGTTAACGAATTGGCCAAACTAACAAAGGCTATCGTTATTAAAAAACCGGAGTATTACGTTTTCGTAACCTCTTCTTCGGTAAAAGAGTTGCCTCAAGTGCTTGCCCCTTTCGCTATTAACGAGTGGATTATGAAGTCTGATATGCAACTCTCTTCAAGAGATTATTTTAATGGTGTACGAAAAATTAATATTGGCGATACTTATATCGGTGGCGATTGCAAAAATACTTTGATGATTGCCGGTCCTTGCTCTATCGAAGATGAAGAACAAATCGATACAATTTGCCAAATGCTCGTTAAATTAGGTGTTAAAGTACTTCGAGCAGGATGCTTCAAACCGCGTACATCCCCTTATACATTCCGAGGTCTCGGTATTGACGGACTAAAATTACTCGATAAAATGCGTAAAAAATATGGCGTGAAAATTGCTACCGAGGTGCGCGATGCTACCCATGTCGATGCCGTAATTCAATACGCCGATATCGTTCAAATAGGAGCCAAAAGTATGTACGACCATAGCTTACTTACTGCTTGTGGCCAATCAGATAAAATTGTTATCCTTAAACGCGGTTTCGGTACTACTCTACAAGAATTTGTCAATTGCGCCGATTTTATCTTGTCTCAAGGTAATGACAATGTTATATTGTGCGAAAGAGGTATACGCACTTTCGAAACGTATACTCGCTTTACACTCGACCTTTGCGGCGTTGCTTGGCTGAAAAAACATTGTAACTTGCCTGTTATCCTCGACCCGAGTCATGCTATGGGCTATGATTATGGCGTTCCGGATCTTGCCCGCGCTTGCGTTGCTATGGGAGTCGATGGACTGCTTATCGAATCTCACCCTAACCCTAAATGCGCACTTAGCGATGCCGCTCAACAACTGAATTGTAATCAATTTACAGATATGTATAATTCTTTGTTGCCAATTGCTAATGCTGTAGGCCGTAATATCGTTTGATTTTTAATTAAATAAACCTTTATGTGTAATAATTTTATGTTAAAATCAACTGAATTTAATTGAATTCCTTGTCGGTCTAAAAATTATATATTAAATTTGCACTTTGAATACTTTAACTTAATACTTATATAATATGAAGAGAATATTTTTAATCGTATCGTTGGCGTTGATCTCTTTATTGAGTTTCGCTCAACTTCCATCTGTTTCACTTAGAACAATTGATGGTAAAACTGTAAATACTGCCAAATTAAATAATAATGGCAAACCTTTTATCATTAGTTTTTTCGCTACTTGGTGTAAACCTTGCCAACAAGAACTCGACGCTATCAATGAAGTTATTGCAGATTGGGAAGAAGAAACCGGCGTAAAAGTTATTACAGTTTCTATCGACCAAGGTCAAAATGTAGATAAAGTTAAACCTCTAGTTGATAGCAAGGGTTGGGAATTTGAAGTTCTACTCGATCCTAATAGCGATTTTAAACGTGCTATGAATGTTACTCTTGTTCCTACTGTGTTTGTTATCGATGGTAAGGGTAATATCGTAGACCAACGTTCCGGTTATACAGTCGGATCAGAAAAACATCTTATCGAAAAAGTTCGCGAATTGTTAAAGAAAAAATAATACTTCTTTCAAACTTTTCCTTTAAATGAAACGTTTTTTACTCCTATTTTTTATACCTCTTCTCTCTTCTTTGACTATTTTTGCCCAAGAAGAGGGTAAGGGGGTTTCTTTCCATGGTAGCATACAAACAGATATGCTCGTACCTCAAGTAGACAGCGTTATCGGTGCTACTAATTATGCCGGTAGTTTCTTAAGTAATACTTATATAGACTTGTCTTTATCAAGTACTTACGTAACTGCAGGTGCCCGTTTGGAACTCCTTCATAAACCCCTCCCGGGCTTCGAAGATGCTTTCGCAGGTGGTGGTTTACCTAATGTTTTCGTTACCGGTAAATATAAATGGTTTGAAATGACCGTAGGTAATGTGTACGACCAATTCGGTTCGGGTTTAATATTCCGAGCTTATGAAGATCGCCCACTCGGTATTGATAACTCCCTTCGTGGCGCCCGTATAGTGCTCCGCCCTTATAAGGGTATAAACTTTAAAATGTTGGGCGGTATGCAACGTAAGTATTTTAATTATAACGCTCAAAACTATTTCGGATTCGATTATAGCCAAGGTGCTGTAATGGGTGCCGACCTCGAATTAAATATTGATGAGTGGAGTAAAAAAATGCAAGAGGGTAACTATAGATTGCTCTTCGGTGCTTCTTACGTAAGTAAATACGACCCTGATGAGGTAATCCAGCCGGACCCGATGCATCGTCTTAATTTACCGACTTTTGTGGGCGCAGGTGATGTGCGCGTTCGTTTCCAAAAGGGCGGATGGAATGCTCTCGTGGAATATGCTTATAAGGCTAATGACCCTTGTAATGATAATGGTTATATCTATAAACCGGGTTCTACCGCTCTTGTTTCCCTCGCATATTCTCAAAAAGGTATGAGCTTCCTCGTACAAGCTAAACGCTCCGATAATATGAACTTCCGTTCCGATAGAAACGGATCGGGAACCGCAGGGTTTATCAACCATTTGCCGGCTTTCTCTATGACCCATACTTATACTCTCGCCGCTTTCTATCCTTACGCAACCCAAATGCAAGGCGAATGGGCTTTCCAAGCCGAAGCTCGTTATACGTTTAAACGTAAAACTCCTATGGGCGGTAAATATGGTACCAGCTTTAAATTAAATGGTACTTATATCCGTGGCCTCAAAACCGTGGAAGTGGAAAAAGTAAATGGTTCTCTTCAAGGTACTAATGGATATACTTCCCCTTTCTTTGGTATGGGAAATGAAACATATTATCTCGATGCTCACTTGGAATTCCAAAAGAAATTCACTAAACAAGTGTCGATGACTGCAATGTATATGTATCAACAATACAACCAAAAGGTGGTTGAGGGTCATGGTCATAATGGCGATATTGTTAAATCCCATATCATTGTAGCAGATGTTAAATACCGTCCTATCGACGAAGTGGGTATGCGCTTCGAAGCTCAATATCTCCATACTCGTCAAGATAAGGGCTCTTGGGTATTCGCTCTCTATGAATTGTCTCTCTTCCAACAATGTATGATTGAAATTTCAGACTTGTGGAATATCGGAGAAACGAACCAACACTATTATAAGGTTTCCGCTACTTATAACTGGGGGGCTCATCGTATCCAATTGGGTTACGGACGTACTCGCGCCGGTTATAACTGCTCCGGTGGTGTATGTCGTTATGTGCCTGCTTCTAAGGGCTTGTCTCTGTCTTATTATGTTAACTTTTAATGAGTATATAAAATGAATTTTAAAAAAATATTCCTGTATCTCTTGATACTTCCTCTTATGTATTCATGCGAAGTAATCAATGAAGATGAACGTCTTATCGAAGTCGAACTCGCCCCTTCTAATCGCGTAGTACTCTTAACGGAATTTACCGGTTGGGCTTGTGTAAACTGCCCTGATGCTGCCGCTGTGGCTAATGAAATTATTAGTATATGTCCTGAAAATATTGTCGTTGTTGGTATGCATCCCGATGGTCACGGTTTTACCGAGCCGAAAGGTGATGCCCTCGACCTCCGTTCAAAAGAGGCTATGGATTACCTTACTTTCTATGGCGGATCGCAATCTACCGGTCTCCCTGCTGGCGTTATAAATGGTACAAAATTCGATGGTGAATATATACAAGTATATAAAAAATGGACGGCTGAGGTTATGGCTCAAAGAGCTATTGAACCCGCTTTCTCTTTGAATTTGTCCGGTTCAGGCGCCGACCGTGAGTTTACTATCCAAGTAGATATCTCTCCTCTTGAAAATATTTCGGATAAAGCTTCACTTCAATTATGGCTCCTCGAAAGTGATATCATCGGTTTACAACGTCTAAAAGATGGTTACGATAGTCAATACCATCATAACCACGTTTTTCGTAAATGTTTAAACTCTCTTTGGGGCGATGAACTTGGTGTCATCACTAACTATGTTCAAAAAACTTATTCGTTTTCTATTGATGAAGCTTATGTTCCTGATAATTGCTCTGTTGTTGCAGTGTTGATTAATACAGATACTAAAGAGGTTTTTCAAGCTGCGGAAATTGCTCTCGGAAAATCTTCTCACTAATATGAATTATTAACTTTAATATTTTGAAAATATGAAACTTGTAAAATTCTTTTCTTTATCACTTATCGTGTTACTTACTTTGGTGAGTTGCGGTGGAGGTGAAACTCCGGTGCCTTTTAATGTTTATTTTGAAGGCGATATTATCGAAGATAAAGCTACAATTACTGTAAATTCAGTTGACGAAATTTCTTATGAAATGCCTTTCTATTTCTTTATAGAAAATGAATCAGATAACTCTTTTTCAGTAAATATTACAGAAAAAAGAAATTATGATTTAACTAAATTTGAATCAAATTTATGTATATCTCAATGTCTACCGGGAAATGGCGAGGAAACTCAAGTGTGGACTGTAGATAATCTTCCTTCCGGTTTCTCTCAAAAAATTGAATATCACCTTAGTCCTGTAGATCCATCAACCCCTGCAAAAGGCGAAGTGGTGTTCACTGTATCTAATGGTGATTATTCTACTTCTTTTACTGTAATTTTTGATTTCCCGGGCATCAATTAATTGATTGGTACCACAAAAATATAAGGCTTTCAAGCTGAATTTCAGCAAGAAAGCCTTTTTTTTGTTTTCAGGATTGATGGCAAAGAAAAATGGTTAATTAAGATTTCTCTCAATTAACCATTAATTTTGAACTCTTTATTGTGGAGCATAGCGGACTCGAACCGCTTACCTCAACACTGCCAGTGTTGCGCTCTACCAGATGAGCTAATACCCCTCATTTTGCGGTGCAAAGGTACGATAATTTTTTGATATAACAATAAATTTTGCTGTTTTTTATACCCTTTTTTATCCCCTATTATCATCTGTTTTTTATAACTATTTGTGTATTACTCGTTTTATTATTCAAAGGAAAAATTGTACCTTTGTATTTTGTAAAAAGAATAATTGCTTATATGAATAACCAACTGATTAACAGACTCGATGGCCTTTCTGCTCGTTTCGAAGAGGTCTCTACTCTTATTACAGATCCTTCCGTAATTGCAGATATGAAGCGTTTTGTGAAACTTAATAAAGAGTATTCCGACCTCGAAAAGATTCTTTCTAAGAAAAAAGAGTACGAAACTATCCTAAAAAATATTGAAGAAGCAAAGGAGATTCTTATCTCTAACAGCGATGCCGATTTGCGAGAAATGGCTCGTGAAGAACTTGATGAATTAGAACCTAAAGTGGCGCCTCTCGAAGAGGAAATTAAAATACTCTTAATCCCTGCCGATCCGGAAGATTCTAAAAACTGTACAATGGAGATCCGTGGTGGTACCGGTGGCGATGAAGCTGCTATTTTTGCTGGTGACTTATTTAGAATGTATACCAAATATTGTGAGCAAAAAGGATGGAAAACAGAAGTGGTTTCTTGTACCGAAGGTACTTCCGGCGGATATAAAGAGATTATCTTTAATGTTACCGGTGATGGCGGTACTTATGGTATCCTTAAATATGAGTCAGGTGTTCATCGCGTGCAACGTGTTCCCGTGACCGAAACTCAAGGTCGCGTTCATACCTCTGCTGCTACTGTTGCCGTTCTTCCTGAAGCCGAAGAGGTGGATGTGGAAATTAATCCTGCTGATTTGGAGTACCAAACAGCTCGTTCTTCCGGTGCCGGCGGTCAAAATGTTAATAAAGTGGAGACTAAAGTGCAACTTACTCATAAACCTACTGGTATTATGATTCAATGTCAAGTGGCTCGCTCTCAGTTGGCTAACCGTGAAATGGCACTCCAAATGCTTCGTAATAAACTCTATGATATGGCTCTTCAAGAGCATAATTCCGCTATTTCTCAGCGCCGTAAAACTATGGTCAGTACCGGAGATAGATCCGCTAAAATACGTACTTATAACTATCCTCAAGGCCGTATTACCGACCATCGTATCAATTATACTATCTATAATCTTGCCGCTTTTATGGATGGAGATATTCAGCAATGTATCGATCAACTTATCGTTGCTGAAAATGCCGAACGTATGAAAGAGAGCGAAATGTAAATCGATAATAGTTATGCAAACAAATATATTACAAAGAATTCTTGATAACCAAAAACGTACTCCCCATACTCTCTCTCTCGAAGATATGGGCATTACGCCTATGATTGTCCAAAATATCTATGATTGGGCAAAAGATTATGCCTGCTTTGGTGAGTTGGCTTCCTATATTCCTCAACTGGCTAATGTCGACCCTTCGAAATCAGCTATCGTTGTCGGGGATTTACTCGGTAATCAAATATGTGTCGGTAATGGTTTGAATGTCAAGGTTAGTATTCAATCAGTTATCAAACCTTTTTTATATATCTATGCTCTTGAAAAAGGGGTGCATCCTAATGATATTTCTAATATCGAACCTACTGCTATGCAGTTCAATTCCGATGCGGTACTTCAACCTGAAAGCAAAAAAAATCGCCCGGGTCACCCTCTCAATAACGCGGGTGCAATCTCTTCTGCCGGATGTATTAGTAAATTCGAAAATTTTCTCGATTTTATGAGAAATCTTACAGAAAATCCCGATTTGCAAGTGATTGACGATGTTTTTCAAAGCGAAATGGCTACTAATGCTAATAATCGTGCCCTCGCTATGCGTCTCGTTGCTACCGGCCGATTTAATTCTATTAAGGAGGGTGAATATGCTCTTGAAAATTATACTAAAGCTTGCGCTATCGGTGTTACCCCTAAGGAATTAGCTACGGCTGCTGTAGTCCTCGCCCGTGGTGGTAGACGTGGAGATAAGCAACTGTTAAATGAGAATAATGTTGTTAGGGCTGTAAATGCCATGAATTCGTACGGACTTTACGAGCATACAGGTGAAATATCTCTTATTGCTGCAGGGGTGCGTGCCCTATCTTGTAAAAGTGGTGTCGGTGGCTTGATTATGGATATCGATCCGGGTAGAGGCGTGTTTTGCACTTATGGCCCGAAATTGGATAAAGCCGGTAACAGCGTTTTTGGAAAATACGCGCTTATCCCTCTTAATCATATCCTCGCTTCCCCTTATGCTATGCGCCTTAGTGCTGATGAAATTCTTAAAACTCTATCATATTTTGAAGAATAATTTCTATTAATTGGTTTTATTAATATTATGGAAAATATAATAAACAATATTCCCTCTGAAAATAATGATAAAAAGGATATAAATGGTAACAATACCGAAAATATCGAAAATAAGATAGAAAACAACTCATCAGAATCCGGTGAAGAAATACCTCATAAATTAAGCTTTAAAGAATTCTTTAAAGAGCTTTGGAAACGCATTAAAGAACTGGTTAATATAGCAGAAGATACTGATATAGCTGCAACGATTAATAATATTAGCAAAGGGGTGGAATTTAAAGGTGATAATGTTTGGGTACTGTTTTTTGCCATTATTATCGCTTCCGTTGGTTTGAATGTCAATTCCACCGCCGTAATCATTGGCGCAATGCTCGTTTCCCCTCTTATGGGCCCTATTATGGGTATAGGTCTTTCTGTAGGTATTTACGACCTTGTTCTGCTTCGTAAGTCGTTGAAAAACCTCTTACTTATGGTAGTAATTTCCCTACTTGCTTCCAGTTTGTACTTTTTGGTAACTCCACTTTCCGAAGCACAATCCGAATTGCTCGCTCGTACCAATCCTACCATCTTCGACGTATTTATTGCACTTTTCGGTGGTCTTGCCGGTATCCTCGCTCAATCTCGTAAACAAGAAAAAATTACCATCGTAAGTGGTGTTGCTATTGCTACTGCTTTGATGCCTCCTCTTTGTACTGCCGGATATGGTATCGGTACAGGTCAATTACGCTACTTCTTCGGTGCTTTTTACCTCTTTTTTATCAACTCTTTCTTTATCGCTTTGGCTACATTTTTGATGGTTCGATACCTCAAATTCCCAAAGAAAACATTTATTAATCCTGTAAAAGAAAGAAAAGTTAAAAGGTATATTTTTGTGTTTTCGATTATCGTTTTAGTGCCAAGTATCTACCTCGCTATCAATGTGATAAAACAGGCTTCTTTTAATAGTTCTGCAATTCAATATGTTAACGATATTTCTAAAAGTGTTGTGATGGATGGTGTACATATCGTTAATACTAATAAAGTATATAATAAAAAGGGTAGCGAAATTCAACTCTCCCTTGTCGGTAAGTCTTTAACTAATGAGCAAGTGGCTGTTCTGCAACAACGTTTAGTAGATTTCGGATTGAAAGATACTAAATTGGTTATCAAACAAGCCTTTGGTGGAGAACTTGATGTAAAAACTCAAGCGGCAATGCTTCAGGATTTTATAGAAACTAAAGAGCGCCAAATACAAGAACGTGACTCCATAATAATGGTTTTGGAGAATAAATTGGCTAAGGGTAATAACAATATCCCTGTGAAACAAATTGTTTCCGAGGCAAAAACCATTTATCCTGATATTAGCGAACTTATGTTTGCAACCGCAGTAAAATATAATTCGCAGACGAATAAGGTTGATACATTGCCGATTGTCAATGTTTCATGGAAAACGGAGTACAACGATTCTCTCTCTCAGTCTGTCACAAAATGGCTTAGCATTCGCCTTGAACAACCGAAACTGAAACTCATTAAAGTAGAATAGACACAATAATAATTATAAAGAGTTTCCTCCGCCGCCTTCGATACACTCTACATCGGCTGCACGACTGCTCGTGCCAACGATGGCAGAGCTGAATTTGTTTCCGCTATGCCGAGTACAGCCAAACTTGATGCACTTGTACACAAATTTCCATACCGCAACGCTTTCAGCGTGAATATTTCAGGCGTTTTGTGAAAAAATTCGCAAAATCCGCCATAATTTAAGATTAAATAAGATTGCTGTGCTCGATTTTTGCTCACTATTGGTATTATCTTTACAATTGAATTTTAGCAAAGAAATGCTTAAAAACATACGATGCTCTTATACATTGTATAAAAAAAATTCGTAACTTTGCAACCTAAGCAATAAATTCTGATAATGACCAAAAATTAGGAAGAAAATACAACGGCAATATTGCCGGTAACTTTTAAGGAAAATTTTGCATTATGATTATTGATTCGCTCGATATTATTATTCCTTTTAGTAAACGACATCCGAATGAAACCATCCGGAATATAATTCGTTATGACTCGGGATACCTTAAAGATTTATTTATACATAATGAATCTATTTGTTTCTCTGAAGATTTACTCGATGAAATATGCCGTATGACAAAGGGCTTTCGCGACAACTGGGAAACTTCTAAAAACCCATCTGTATCTATATTTGACAAACTAAAATCATATGGTACTCCGTACCCATTTGATTTTAATGACCCGAATATTCTTCAAATTAATAAAGAACGATTAAATAAAACCAAATAACATGGAAGTTATCGATCTAAACCTTCCTTCGGGAACTTTGTGGGGTGCTACTAACGTTGGAGCACAATCTCAAGCTGATAACGGTTTTTATTTCGCTTGGGGTGATACTTTTCCTAAAAGTAATTATATAGGTAGAACTTGCAAAACCTATGAACTTGATATTTCAGCTTTGAAATTCCATGATTTTGTTGATAGTTCGGATGTCTTGGCTCCCAACTACGATGCAGCAACACAAATTCTTGGTAAAGAATGGAAAATGCCTTCTGGAGAACAAGCACAGGAACTGGTAGACAATTGCACTTGGCAATGGATAGACGATTATCAGGGAACTGGTAAAAGCGGTATGCTTGGTAAAAGCAAGCATAACAATGCAGAGATTTTCCTACCAGCTGCAGGATATCGTAGCAACGAACAATTAATAATGGACGGCAGATGTGGTGGATATTGGACTGGTGCTCCTAATTTCGTTGCTGTTAATAGAGCATGGTCTATTGCTTTCGAGCAAAATGTCATTAATGTATTCAACCACGGTCTTCGATACTACGGCTATTCCATTCGACCTGTAACAAGAAAGCGCTAAATTATTAACCCGTCTCTTTTCGGAACGCATTGTGGGTCCATAACTTTGTAGCAAAAACTACAATGTTATGGACTCGCTTAATTTTAACTCGGTCGACACGTCACCCGAACCGACAGGTTTGGGTGACGTGTCAAGTAAACTCGTCGACGGTCTTCAAAGAAGACGTTGACATCGAGCCGGTCGTTATCGACGACACGCTTTCTTATATGCCGTGGGAAGGTGACAACAATATGCCATTCGACATATTAAAGCTTCTGACTTCATCACTATTGTTAGTCATTAGATAACATACAATGATAATCAGCGAGTTATATAGAATAATCGGGTGGCTTTGGGTGGCGCAAGCAAAAAAATGTGTACCTTTGCACCATGTACGTACGCAAGAAGCACAATCGTTCCAGTTCAACAAAATGGTTGTAGGAGACCACCTTAGGAAACAGATGGCACATGTGTTTGCATATCTTTTCGATATATAAATGCTTCAAGCAGCGATACCCTGATGAATGAAAGAGAATCATTATCACCATGATTTCCGCCTTTGACATGCGGCTTTCACGGTGATATTTGCGCTTCCTTTCTGCCTTAAACGTATATTTTGCCATCTGTGCATCAAAAACTTTGCAAAAATAATCTGCAATACAGAAAATTTCAGTAACTTTGTCCTCAGTAATCATAGCGAAATTCTATAGTTTCATAGTTTTTGTCCACTACAAAATTATTATAAATTTCGCTAATTACCAAATTTTCAATGGTTTATATTTCATCTAACTCACGTTAAAGTATATATTCCTTTCAGATGGTTTTACAAAAATCACAAATAGCTCAACATTTGACACAAAATGCCAAGAGTTGTAACTGATTTTATAATGTCTATGCATTATTTTCTTGCGCCGCTCAGCGAGCAGGAGGAGATTGTGGAATATATTGAAAGCAAAATCAAGCCGATAGACGCATCAACAGCCAAGGCAAAGCGAGAGATTGAGTTGCTGAAAGAGTTGAAGTAATAGGTAATCACCGAAGCCGTAACCGACAAAATAAAAGTTTGCTAATTATGTACACCCCTCCATTCATTATTAGTTCGCGAACCATCAATCTGATAGCCGAAATATCGGCACAGATTGAGCGCTATGCCATACGGCTTGAGAACGATGGTTTGCTCCTGCGCAAAGCCAACCGCATACGCACCATACATTCGTCGCTTGCCATTGAGGGCAACAACCTCAGTGAAGGACAAGTGCGCGACATCATCAACGGGAAAAACGTGGTGGCGCCATTGCGTGAGATTCAAGAGGTGAAGAACGCCATTCGCACTTACGACCTCTATGGCTCACTCAATCCGTTCAGCATCGATGACCTGCTCCGAGCTCACGGCTCAATGATGGAGGGACTTGCCGATGACGCCGGACGTTTTCGCCGTGGAGGAGTGGGCGTGTTTTCAGAAATGGTATTGGTGCACATGGCGCCCCCTGCCGACCGAGTGCAACAACTTATCAGCGACCTCTTTGCGTGGCTTGCCGTATCGACCGATCATCTGCTTATTCGCTCTTGTGTGTTCCACTATGAGTTTGAATTTATACACCCATTCAGCGACGGCAACGGACGCATTGGCCGTCTTTGGCAATCTCTAATACTTGGCAGGTTGCATCCACTCTTTGAGCATCTGCCTGTGGAGAATATGGTGCATGCCAATCAACAAGCCTACTACGAAGCTATTGCTAAAAGCAATGCGCAAGCCCAATCGGGTCCATTCATCGACTTTATGCTTGGCGAAATACTTGCCACGCTCAAAACTCATCAAGGCAATAGAATAGAAGGCGAGAATGTCGGTATAAATGTCGGTATAAATGTCGGTATAACTGATGCCGAGCAACGATTGTTGGCGCTTATAGCCGGCAATTCGCGCACCACAGCCGCACAAGCCGCCGATGCACTGAGCCTCACCAAGCGACAAGCCGAAAGACTCTTTGCATCACTGCGCGACAAAGGCATAATAAGCCGCCAGGGCAGCAACAAATCAGGAAACTGGATTATAAACTATATATAAAACCATCACATTATGATCACTTTCGCTCCCCATTGCCCGTTGTTCTATCTGCGGAATGCATGTAAGTTTTGCCTAAGAAACTAACATCGCTGGTCTGAAAAGTAGTAGTTTATAATTTTAAACATTTATACAAAATATTTTATGAAAAAATTTTCAAAAAAAGAGGTTCTTAAAAAAGATTATGCAAATCCTGCATATCCGTTTTTATCAGAGTTAAAAATTTCATTTATGAGATTTGTTGCCGTCTCTTTAGGTACGGATTTTATTACTGATAAAAATTCTATTTATAATTCAGTATGTATTGTTGTATTGTCCATATTTGCAATATTCTTTGGCACTTGGCGTCCTTTAATAATCTTTCTTATATTCCTTTTTGTTATTTATATAAGGTGGATTTGGAATCTTAGGGGATTATATAAATTATATAAAGAGAATCATAATTATTGGATTGATCAATATGGTATCTCTTCGTATATCTCGAATGGTGTTAATAATGTTCGCTTCGAGAGTTATGGTTGGAAATATGTAAAAAATATTTTTCAATTAAAAGATTTGATTGTTGTAATAGTAGAAGGATGCGATGGCTTACCTCGTGACGTGGTATTACAACCGAAGAATATGGAGAGAGATTTAAAATCTATTCTTAGTTTTTGGTATATTTATTTGAATAATTTGCCTATAGAAGAAATGCCTATTCATTACTTGGAAGAGGAATATAATGATGTAGAAAATTATATCGAACAGAATTTTGGTGAAATATATCGAATTGGTGAAGTGGATAGTTTGTCTGTGTTTGACGTGGATTTGGCTGTGATAAAACCTACCCCGGAAAAACCTTATTATACTTTGTGTACCATAGGATTAGGTGCTCATAGAATAGAAAATGAACAAGATACGAGATTAAATGCTTGTGTGTCGGATTATTGTGAATTAGTACTCTATTTACCTCAAGATTGGAATGTCGTTGATGAAGGTTGTGAACAGCCTGAAAATTTCTGGCCAATACGCTTAATTCAAGAAATGGTAAAAAAAATAATAATTGAAAAATTAGAAGTTAAGGATGGCAATTATGGAGACTTGGATGATGCTTATCGGATAAAATTTGGTGTAAAATCAATAATTATTGATAATGTTTTACCAAATATTACCAATCATTCTTTTGTGAATACATCTCTTGGTAGATCGGTCCAATTTTATCAATTAATTCCTATAGATGTGCATCAATATGATTTGGTTGGTACAGTAGCATCATATGAGGACTATTTCGTCACCCTTTTTGGATTGGAATATGATGAAAATATTACAGAAGAAGGAGAATTAAAATTGTCAAAAGAAGTGCTTTCTAAAACCCTTCAGTTATTTTCTTCTGTACGTAATATTACTGAAAAAAGTGAGTAATACCAACATAGAGCCGTAATCTGGGTTCATCTTAACGGAATGTTCTATAAAAAAACGCGCTAATTTTTTATAAATTAGCGCGTTCCGCGGAGAGAGGGGGATTCGAACCCCCGATACGCTTTTGACGTATACACGCTTTCCAGGCGTGCCTCTTCAGCCACTCGAGCATCTCTCCTTAAATAAACCCTAAAATTTTTGCTTTACCAAAAAGTCTATATCTCCTTTTTCAAAAGCGGTGCAAAGGTACGAAAAAAAATCGATATCTCACCTTTTTAAAGATAGTTTCTTTCGCTTTTTTTGCAAAATATTATCAATCAGGTAATATCAAGATAGAATCTCCGTAAAATCCGAATTTGTATTTCTCTTGTACTGCTATTTCATATGCTTTCATCACATTTTCATAACCTCCAAAAGCACATTGATTCATGAGCATCGTACTCATCGGCATTTGAAATTTTGATATCAGGCAGTTCGCTGTAGTGAATTTGTATGGCGGGAAAATAAATTTATTTGTCCATCCTTCATAAGGCTTTATCATTCCGTTTGCTGTAGATGCAGTCTCTAATGCTCGTAGGGTAGTAGTACCTACAGCACATATTCTATTCCCCGCTTCATTGGTCTTGTTAAATAATTCGGATATCTCTTCATTTACTTCCATCTGCTCGGAGTCGGTCTTATGCTTCGATAAATCTTCAACATCAATATCTCTAAACATACCAAGACTTGCATGGAGGGTGATAAATCCCGATTTTATTCCTTTTATCTCCATCCTTTTTAATATCTCTCTCGAGAAATTACATCCGGCAACAGGCGCTACTACGGCTCCTTCTTTACTCGCAAAAATTGTTTGGTAACATTCCGCATCTTCAGGTTCCGGATTTCTGGTAATATGTGGTGGTAATGGGGTGTTGCCTAATGCCAATAAGTCTCTCTTGAACTCTTCATGGGTGCCGTCGTACAAAAATCGCACTGTTCTACCGCGTGATGTTGTGTTGTCTATTACCTCTGCTACCATAGAATTGTCTGCACCAAAATATAATTTATTACCTACTCTTATCTTTCGTGCAGGCTCTACTAATACATCCCATAATCGTAATTTCTGATTGAGCTCTCTTAATAGAAATACCTCTATGTTAGCATTCGTTTTCTCTTTATTTCCATGCATCAATGCCGGAAATACTTTCGTGTCGTTAAATATAATCAAATCATTCTCGTCAAAATAATTTAATACCTCCTTGAAAAGTTTATGCTCTATCCTATTCGTACGCGAATGGAGTACTAATAGCCGGATTTCATCTCTATATGCGTCAAAGCTTTCTTCTTTTAAAACAATGTTTCCTTCTTCGTCATACATATACGAGCATGGATACTTGGCAATATACTCTTCTGGGAGCTTAAATTTAAATTGTGAAAGTTTCATTGTTATATTTATTTTTAAGTGTTACACATATTGGATTATGAGAACTGATCATTCTCTATTTTTGAAATAAATTCTTCTATCTCAAAGCATTGAGATAATGTAATATCACCTACGCGAGTGCGTTGCAATGCAATTAGATGCGCCCCGGAATTGAGTGCTTCTCCTATATCTCGGGCTAAGGCTCGAATGTACGTACCTTTACTGCATACTACTCGTATTGTTAACTGCATATCTTCAAACTTCAGTATCTCTATTTCATCGATTACCAATAGTTTGGATTTAATTTCAACCTCTTCGCCTCGCCTTGCATAATCAAAAGCTCTTTTGCCTTCAATCTTTACTGCAGAATATATAGGTGGCTTTTGCCATATCTCTCCTTTAAATTGCTCTAATGTTTTTTCTATTAGTGGTAAGGTGATATGTTCTGTCGGATATGTGGCATCTATCGGATGCTCTAAATCATAGGATGGGGTGGTTGCCCCTAATTGAAGTGTGGCTATGTACTCTTTGACGCCCGCTTGTAACTCCTCTATCTTTTTAGTACTCTTTCCGGTGCATAATATCATTACCCCGGTTGCTAATGGATCTAAAGTCCCCGCATGTCCTACTTTGAGCTTCTTTTGTTTTAATTTGCGACACAATACTCGCCGTATCCTATTTACTACGTCAAAGGATGTCCACTCTAATGGCTTGTTGATATATATAATTTCTCCGCCTATAAAATCCATGTTTAATAAAATATACTATACAGCAATGTTCCAATACCGATGGCAAAACAATATATGGCAAAGTATATTAATTTTCCGCGTTTTACAATATTTATCATGAATTTACATGCAAAACATCCGGATATAAATGCCGCTAAAAATCCGAATATTATTGGGTATATACCTAATATCTCCATTTCTGAAGGCTCTTTTAATATCTTTATTAAGTCTAAAAAGGCCTCCCCTAATATCGGTATTATTACCATTAAAAAAGAAAATTGTGCTACTTTCTCTTTCTTATTCCCTAATAATAACCCGGTAGAGATTGTTGTTCCGGAACGAGACAACCCCGGTAATACTGCTACCGCTTGTGATAATCCTATGATAAATGCATGTAGATAACTGATATTCTCCCTCTCTCTTGGTTTCGCATAATAGGAGAATGTTAGTAACAATGCCGTAATTATCAAGCAAATACTTACTACGTTTAACCCTTCTCCAAATATGTTCTCGACTGTGTCTTTAAAAAACATGCCTACAATAAATACCGGTATCATAGATATCAATATCTTGCATACATAATTTTTGTCTTCATTCCATTTGGTTGTGCTGAATGTACCGATAAATAAATGCTTTATTTCCCCCCACAATATTACTAATGTACTCAATACCGTTGCAGTGTGTACTACTACGGAAAAGGTTAAACTGTTAGAGGCGGAAATGTCTAATCCAAGTATGGTCTGACCGATTATTAAATGCCCGCTACTGCTGACCGGCAAAAATTCTGTCAGCCCCTGTATTAATCCTAATATTATCGACTCTAAGATACTCATTTCTTACTTCTCTTTCGATTTCCACATTATTCCAAATATCATACCTACAAAACCTATCATACATACGATAGGTGCAAGTGTGATGCGCTTAAAACTGAATACGTCGGGATTAAAATCTATATCTGTTGAACTTCCGTGCATTAGTATAAATCCTAATATAATTATTATTACGGATGCTGCTATTATAATGTAATTGATTTTTGTAAAAGGAAATTTTTTCATCTCTTATATAAAATATAAATCATTAGTACTCATTCTTAAATATCTGTTTACTGCAGCTACTGTAGCTATATAGTTTATTATAAAACTTATTATAAATATTGCTACTACTACCGGTATCCAAATCTCAAATTGTATTATGTTTATATTACTACTTAATTGATTCTGTATAAAATATACGGTTCCCGATAATAGTAATATTGATATGATTGATGCTATTAAGGAATTTATAAACGAACGTTTTACAAAGGGTTTCCTTATAAATCCATTTCGTGCGCCAACTAGTTGCATTGTATTGATTATGAATCTTTTTGAATATATCGATATTCTTATTGTATTGTTTATCAATACTATGGATATAAATAATAATACCAATGCTATAAATGAAAAGAGTATTGATAATCGTTTTATGTTTTTACTCAACATTTCTAACATATCTTCTTGATATACTATTTCTTCTATACCATCGAAGTGTGATATTTTCGGTATTATCACTTTCTTTATGCTGTCTACATTTGCATATTCCGCTTTTAAATATACCTCTATAGATGCATTTAACGGATTGTAACCTATTAATTGCGAAGGGTCATCTCCCAAAGCATTTATATGCTCTGTCAATGCACTGTCTTTACTGATATATTCAATCTTGTGAATATATGGTACCGCTGTTAAATATTTTGTGAGCCTTTCTTTCTCTTTCTGTTGAATACTATCTTGCAGAATCACTGACATAGATATATTCTCTTTACTCTCTTTAGCATAGTACGATGTACTCTGATATAACGCAATAATAACACCTACCATATATAATACTAATGATATACTTATGGTAGATGTAAAATGCAAATTGAAAAATGATTCTTTTTTTGCTTTATTTTTCTTTTGTGACATTGTCGGTTTTTAATTTGCAAAGTTAAGAATAATTTTTGATTTGAGCAAACTCAATTTTTATAATAAATCATCAAGCCATGCTCTGTTTGTAGCATCTGATGGCATTCTCCAATCTCCTCTTGGTGAGAGACATACAGAACCTACTTTCGGCGAATCAGGCATGCAACTTCGCTTGAATTGCTGTGCGAAAAATCTGCGGAAGAAATTTTTTAACCAGTAATGAAGTTCATCTTCGGTATATTGATCTTTAAATGCTTTCTTCGCTATATATAGAATTTTTTTAGGTGTATAACCATACCTTAATGTGTAATATATACAAAAGTCGTGTATTTCGTATGGTCCTACTATATCTTCTGTCTTTTGTGCTATACTTCCATCTTCTTCCGATGGTAATAATTCCGGTGATACCGGCGTATCTATAACGTCTAAAAGGTTGTTTTTTACATGCTCCGGTACGTAATGTTCACTCGCATATTGTACCAAATATTTTATTAATGTTTTTGGTATACTCGCATTTACCGCATACATGCTCATCTGATCGCCGTTGTATGTCGCCCATCCTAATGCTAGTTCCGATAAATCTCCAGTGCCTATTACTATGCCGTTATACCGGTTTGATATATCCATCAAGATTTGAGTTCTCTCTCTCGCTTGTGAATTTTCATAGGTTATGTCTCTTACGTTAGGGTCGTGCTCGATGTCTTTAAAATGCTGTATACACGCCTCTTTTATTGATATCTCTTTTAGTGTCGCTCCCATCTTTGTTATAAGCTCTATGGCATTTGTATAGGTGCGATTGGTAGTTCCAAAGCCCGGCATCGTTACTCCTATGATGTTGCTGTAATCTATTTGCAGCATATCACATACCCTTATACATACCAAAAATGCTAATGTAGAATCTAATCCTCCGGATATTCCTATTACCATTTTTGTACAATTAATATGTTTTAGTCTTGCATATAGACCCGTTGCTTGTATATTTAATATCTCTTCGCAAGAACCTTCCATATCCTTTGTAGTTGGAATAAATGGGGTAGGGGAGAAATATCTATCTATATCAAAATTATAGGTAGGGGAAGAATATTTTATATATCTCGGCTTGTAATCTGTGTTCCTAATGCCGTTTAAACCGGTTTTAAAGGTGCTGTTTTTTTGTCTGTCACTATTTATCCTATCTAAATCAATATCTGCGTATGTTATTTGCGGTTCATCTACAAAACGCTGATTTCTATTTAATATAACTCCTTTCTCTGCTATTATTGAATTTCCTGTATAAACTAAGTCGGTGGATGATTCTCCATATCCGGCGGAACTGTATACATACGCAGATATGGTTCGTGATGATTGCTGCTCGATTAATTGTAATAAATAGTTGTTCTTGCCTATCAATTCGTTTGACGCTGATAAGTTAAATATGATTTGTGCCCCGGCGAGACTGTGTAATGAACTTGGTGGTATCGGAGTCCATAAATCTTCACATATTTCTATTGCATAACTATATTCTTCTGTTGATAATATAATATCGTTTCCAAATGGTATATCTTCTTGTCCTAACAAACTTATTGTATTCACATTGGCGTTCATCGCTGATGAAAACCATCGCATTTCGTAAAATTCGTTGTAATTTGGCAAATATGTTTTTGGAACAATTGCTATAATACTTCCTTTATGTATTACTACTGCGCAGTTAAATAATTGATTGTTAGTATTAATTGGTGCTCCTACAATTATCGTTATTGTATGTTCCTGACTATAACATACTATGTCGTTCAGTGCCTCTATGGTTTGATCTAGTAGTAAGTGTGAATTAAATAAATCTCCACATGTGTATCCTGTTATTGATAGTTCGGGAAATACGATTATTGAAGCATGATTTTCTTCCGCTTCTTCTATCATCCTTTCAATAAGTGAGATATTCCATTGACAATCAGCTATTTTTACTCTCGGTACTGCTGATGCTACTCTTATAAATCCGTAATTAGATAGTGAATTCATATTCTAAAATGCCAATATTATTCCTATTATCGATAAGATTATTATTATCGACCCGGTTATCTTATTAATTATTCGTAATTCCCTTAGTTTGAACTTATTCTTAAAATACCCAACTATCATCGTCAGTAATATCCACCATATTATAGCTCCTATGATTATTGAAATAAAGGCTATTATGTTATTTGAAATATTACCGGATTCAATGATTTGAAATCGTGCGAATAGACCTATAAAAAGAAACATTATTAGGGGGTTGCTAAAGCACAAACCGAATGCAGATAGGTAATCGCTTATTAAATCGCCTTTGCTGTGTGATTTTTTTATATGCGGCAATTGATTTTTCGGCTTTTTTAAAAATAAGTATATGCCAAATAATAATATTATTATTGATCCGATTATCTGAATTAAAAATTGGTGAGTATTGATGAAATCTAAAATGAAACTCATTCCTAAACTCACAAGCAGTGCATAGATAATGTCGGAAGTGGTTGCACCCAATCCCGTCATAAATCCATGTAGCTTACCTCTTGATAGTGTTCTTTGTATACATAATACCCCAAGAGGCCCCACCGGAGCTGATACGCATATTCCTATTAATATTCCTGTTAGTATTATTTCAATCATTATTATACAAATTCCGTTATATGCTTATGGTTGCTATCGTTCTTTCTGACATCCGTTATTTGTCGTTTTGACTAATATGTTCTTTTACGAATTGTAAAATGGATGTTTTTTCTTCGGGATGAAACCATTGGATGTCTTTGTCTTTGTTAAACCATGACATCTGTTTTTTTGCATATCTTCGTGTGTTTTGTTGAATCATGCTTATTGCATAATCTAATGTCCACTCTTTTTCAAAATATTTGAATAATTCTTTATATCCTACGGTATTAAGAGAATTGTATTCTTTGTATGTATATACATTGCGTGCTTCTTCAAGCAAACCCGTTTCCATCATTTTCAACACTCGGTTATTAATATTATTATAAAGCTCTTCTCTATCTCTCTTTAATCCGATTTTTATAATATTGAAATTACGCTTTTTTGCAATTCCAGTGCGTAGTTCTGAAAATGGTCGTCCGGTTTGTAAACATACCTCTAACGCATGTTTGATGCGCTTTGCATTCATGGGGTCTACTTCTTTATAATGAATAGGATCGAGTAATTTTAATTGGTTTCTAATACCATCTAATCCTACTTTATTATAAAGTGTAGTTACCTCTTCTCTTACTTCCGGGTCAATATTCGGTATGTCGTCAATTCCATTACATATGGCACTGATATATAGCATGGAACCTCCTACCAATAGTGCATTTCCATTTTTTTTAATTTCTGATTCTATTATTGGAATTGCGTCTAATTCGTATTGTCCGGAACTATAATGGTCGGTAATACTTTGTGTTGAAATAAAGTAATGCTTAACTTTATTTAGTTCTTCTTCACTCGGTTTCGCAGTGCCTATAGAGATTTCTTTGTATATTTGTCTGGAATCGGATGATACTATTGAGCACGACAAAGTGGTAGCGAGATCAATGCTAATATCCGTCTTTCCAACTCCTGTAGGACCTAATATTACAAAAAGGTTGCCCATTAATAAAGGTCGTTTGAATCAAAATCCGAAAATCCTTCAGCATCCAATTCTTCTGAATCAAATTCTGAATCTCCATAAAATGAATCGTCGATTATTGATGATGTGGATGGAGTATTTAAATGATTCATTATATCATCGTCAGTTGATTCTTGTTTCGGTGCATTTCCTTCTTTATGAGTGCATACGGCTTTATCTAATTCACCGCTCTTTATCTCTTCTAATTTTATATAAAAGGCTCTTTCTAAAATCTGATCAAAAACAAATATTAATCTATCTCCTTCGTCTTTAACAAATTCATCTAAAAAGGTATGTTCCATCAAATATGAATCATTTTCAGGATTGGCATCCATGTCGGTTAGGGTTATTTCCGTCTCCATATTCCAATGCCTTCCACATGAAAAAAATGATGTTATTTGGTCTTTTGTATAATTTACACTGTCAAGAATAGCATCGTTGAACTCTAAAAATGTAGCATCAGAGTTGATTTCTATCTCTCTGGAAAAGTTTGCTACTTCATCTGTTGTTATTATAAATTTGTATATCATATCGTGTTTATATTTTAAATTCAAAGTTACGTTATTTTTTTTATCCAACAAAATGAATGCATAAAAAAAAGTATTTCGTCAGAAATACTTTTTTTTTCATTTACTTGTTGTGATATATTATATGTTATTTATTTCACATTCAAGTTGTTGTATTCTTTTTTTGAGATTAATATTTGTTGCCATCAGGTCGTTTATCGTTTTTTGTGCATAAACAATCGTTGCATGATTGCGATTCCCTAATGATTTTCCAATCTCTATGAGTGAATTATTTGTGTGTTTTCTTGCGAGATATATTGCAACTTGGCGTGCTTCGGATATTAAACTTTTTCTGCTTTTGGATACTAATTCGTTTTTTGTGATTGCATAATTTTCGCATACCAAATCATATATTTGCTCTAATGATACAGGTGTCGGTGCCGCTTTTTTATGTTCTCCGTTGTTAATGATTTTTTTTGCCAAATTAATATTAATCTCAGTATTGAGAATACTTGCATTTGCAAGCATCGACATTAATGTACCTTCCAAAGCTCTGTTATTGGTGATGTTTTCTGCTATGTAATCTACAATGTCATCTGTTATCTCCATGCCATAATCAGAGGCTTTGCTCTTTAATATCTTTTTACGCAACTCCAATTCTGGCTTATCTATTTTTGCGTTTAATCCCCATTTAAATCTGGTTATTATTCTATCAGACATCTTTAATTCACTTGGATCTCTGTCGCAGCACATGATAAGCTGCCTTCCCATTTGATGTAATTGATTAAAAATATGGAAGAAGGTGTTCAGTGTTTTCTCTTTTCCTTCCAAATCTTGTACATCGTCTAATATCAATATATCTACACTTTGATAGAATTTTAAAAAATCGTTTGTATGTTGATTTTTTATAGAATCTCCATATTGTATCATGAAATCATTGGCAGAGACGTATAATACCTTTTTTTCGGGATATCTCTCTTTAATGCCGAGACCTATGGCATTTGCCAAGTGAGTTTTTCCTACGGTGGAATCTCCATAAATAAAAAATGGATTAAATACTCCTCCGGGGTTGTTTATTATGTTGATTCCTGCCGTTCTCGCTAATTTATTTGATGTCCCTTCTATAAAATTCTTCATTCTATATCTAGGATTCAGATTGGTGCAAAATGGCTGCGTAGAACTCTCTGAAGGGGACGGATTGTTAAGCTCTATAGGGCGTTGACTATTTTGAATTGTTGTACCTTTATTACCCATATTCGGGTCTATTACAATATGATATTTTATATCTAAAGGTACTCCGCAACTCTTTTGCAATGCACTACAGATGATATCTACATAATGTTCGTCAATGTATTCTTTGAAAAAATCCGATGGCACTTGTATGTCAAAAAATTCCGAGTCGCATGACAATGGAATAATCTGAGAGATCCATGTTTTATATTGGGTCTCTTCTATATTATCTTTGAGTATACTCAAAGTTTTATTCCATATTTCTTGGTAATTGGTCATCCTATTCTCTTATTTTTTTAGACAAAAAAATTATCTCTTCCGAATTGAGAAGTAGATAATATATGGCAATCAGGTTTTTATATTGTGTGTTTGTATAAGAAATTACCCTTCTTATTTCGACCACAAAGTTCGAATTTTTTTTTCAATTATTAAATTCATTTTCCATTATGAGAAATGTTAGTGTGACTTATTCTTTTAGTTTTCAAATACTTTACTTTAACTGTTTGATAATAAGTGTTAATATTATTTTATATTTTATAATATAATGATTATCAGTAGATTATTAGTGTGCAACAATGTTGCGAATATTTATAGAATAATAAAAGCCCAAATCGTTTATTTTTGGGCTTTTATATTGGTTTTTATCTTGAAAAGATATTTTTTTATAGTTTGTTTTTATTTAGAATTATTCTATATAATGTCTATTTTTATTTTTCTTTTTTTCCGAATACGGTGATGTTTACATATCGTTTTGGATTGGCTTTGAGGTCTATCAATAATGCATTTGCGCTGTTAATAGTATTGTTGATATTATTATACATTGATCTATCGTTAATTAATGCTCCTATTGTACCTTCTGTGGAATTTACTCGAGCTACTATATCTTGAACACCGTTTATTGCTGTGTCAATGGATAATGCTATATCTTTAAAGTTTACATCTTTCAAATTGGTTGTAACCACTTTTATATCTGCGGAAATGCTATCAAGATTATGCATTATTCCCGGTAATTCATTATTTAATATTCTGTTTACTCCGTTTACTGTTGTGTTCAAATTTGTTGTAATCTTCTTAATCTCTTTTAAACTGTGGTTTATCTCTTCGGAGTTTATGAGATTTTCGGCAGATACTATTAATGAATCTGCATGATTTATTGTTGATTGTAGGGATGGAATTATAGTTCCTAAGGATGCTAATAATCCGGGTTGAACATCGGTAATAAGTGTGTCTCCCGAAACATGGAATTGAGTATTATCACTGAATGATAGGTCGATTCCTTTTCCTCCCATTATACTCTCATCAAATAAATAGGCTATTGTACCTTGTGGCAGTTGTATGTCTTTATTTATTGTAATATCAATAGTAAATGGGTGTGCTTGCGAATAGTCGTATTTTATTTCTCTGACCTGACCAATTTTATATCCTTTGATATATACTCCGTTGGATACAACTAATCCATCAATCTTATCGTATTGTAAGATATAGTGATTGGTTGGTGTAAATAGATTAATACCTTTCAAAAAATTTATTCCTACTATTAATATTGTAAGAGCTAAAATAAATGATATTCCTATTTTTACTTCTTTTGTAAAGAATTTTTTTTGTGCCATGTTTATTATTATTATTTAGTTTTAATTAATTCAAGAGCTTCTTTTACTGATATTTTTTTGCCGTCTTTAAAGGCTATAATAAATGCGTCTTTAAATTTCTTTCTTACTTCAACGAGTTTTGCTTCTGCTTCTGTATATGATTGTGTCTCTATACAGTGATATTTATACCAATTATTTTCTTTGATAAATCCTATCGGTTGAAGATTTTTCAATTTAATTAAATCGCTATGATTTTTCTCTAATTCTGTTTTTGATGAGAATGCTTGTATTTTGAATACAATATTCAGGTTGTTGGTTTCTGAATAGTTGTTTTCTTTATTTGGTTCTTTATTATTTGTATTTTCTTTTTGTGCTTGCGAATTGGTTGTGTTTTTTTGATTTTTATCCTCTTCGTTAACTTGAACCGCACTCTTTTCTGTTTCTGATTTAATATTTTCTTTTTCTTTAGTGGTTTCTTTTTCGACCTTGTTTGTTACTTTATTATTATTGTCATTAGTATTTTTATTTTCCGGTTTGTCGAATTTCTGTTTTTCCGGTTCCGGTTTCTCTTTTTCCCGAGTGGTACTGCTGTTTACACTTATTGTACGTTTATCATATTCGTGTTTGTACTTTTTAAATGCATTGTAAATAGATTTGGCGTATGCATTTTGACCATCAAAAGAAATTAAATATTGCTCTTCATTGCTATTGGTAATAAATCCTAATTCTATCAAAATACTCGGCATTTTTACTTGGTGTAATACCCAAAAAATCGCTTGTCGTACTCCTCTGTCAAGTCGTTTTTGTGCAACAAATTCTTTTTGGGTATAATAGGCAAACTCTACGGATTGATCTATATATTTACTTTGCATAAATTCGAACATGATATATGATTCGGGTGATGTCGGGTCAAATCCTTGGTACGATTCGTGGTCGTTTTCTAAAAGTAATACAGAGTTCTCTCGTTTTGCAACTTCAAAGTTAGCATCTGATTTTGATAATCCTAATGTAAATGTTTCAGACCCCGATGCAGAACGCGATTCACTTGCGTTGGTGTGTATGGATATGAATAGGTCTCCATCAGCTTCGTTAGCTATGGCAGGCCTTTGTTTTAGAGTGACATATTTGTCGGTCTTACGTGTGTATACTACATTTACATCTTTATGATTGGTAGTTATCATTTCTCCTAACATCAAGGCTACTTTTAAATTGATGTCTTTTTCGCGACCAATTTTACCAACAGCTCCGGGATCTTTGCCTCCGTGACCTGGATCTATTACTACCGTAAAATTTTTTCCGTATGTTATTGTCGTGATTAGCAGAGTGATTATGATTAAATATATTTTGTTCATTTTCATTGTAAATTAATTTTTGTTCAATTTGCAAAGATACTCTTTTTTGGCAAAATAACAATGAAATTTTGTGTTTTATTGTGTGCTTTTTTTGTGATAAAAATCATATCATTATAATGTGTTTATCTCATAAATTTTTAGTAAATTTGTAAGTTTGAAAAATTGGAATTATATTAAAGGAATAATTAGAGCATAAACGTATTGATAAATAACAATATATACCTGAAAAAATTGTTTTTAATCGTTAGCATGATAGTGGTTATTGTAACTTCCGTTCGTGCTAACGGGGTGTTTTTTGCCTATGAATTTTCCGATTCTGTTACTTCTGAATTTTCTAATCTGATTAATTATTCCGATTCTGTCATTAATAATATTGATAATATTGTTTCAGTTTCCGATTCTATTTCTAATGCCGACTCTATAAATAATGCGGTGGTCGCTAATTATATTCCTACCGACTCTATCGCTTTGAATAAAGATTCCGTTTCTGTCAATTCCGATTCTCTAACTTCAAAAAATAAATCTTTCCTTGAAGCTGAAGTTCAATATCAAGCTCGAGATTCTATTGTTTTTTATTCTAATGGTACCGGTTTCCTTTATGGCGATGGTCAGGTGAAATATCTCCAATCTTCCGCTATTGAATTAAAAGCTGAATATGTTCGTTTTAAACTGGATAGTGCTACTATATATGCTATTGGTGGTGTGGATTCTGCCGGAAATCCTGTCGGTAATCCTATATTTAGTGATAATGGACAAGAATATCAATCTAAATATATGAGTTATAATTTTAAAACTCATAGGGCTTATGTTCGTGGTGGTGTTACTCGTCAGGATGAGGGTTTTATTGTTGCCGATCAAACAAAAATGTTTGAAGATCAAAGTTTCTTTTTGAAGGATGGTAAATATACAACTTGTGATAATCATGATCATCCACATTTTTACCTGCATATTACAAAGGGTAAATTAAAACCTGGTAGTTTTATTGCTGCGGGTCCTGCTTACCTCGTAATGCAAGATGTACCACTTCCGATTGCAGTGCCTTTTGGCTTTTTCCCTATAACTAATAAATATTCTTCCGGGGTTATTATGCCTCAATTTGGAGAAGATTTAGAGCGTGGTCTGTATTTGAAGAATGGAGGTTATTATTGGGCTATAAATGATTATGTAGATTTGGAAATACTTGGCGAAATTTATACTAAGGGCACGTGGGCAGTCTCTATTGCAAGTAATTATGCTTTGAGATATAAATTCCATGGTTCTCTCTCCGCCTCTTTCCGTCAAGATGTACGCGGTATCAAAAATATGGATAATTATAGCCGCTCTCGTAATTTCGGTATCACATGGCGTCATCAACAAGATGCAAAGGCAAGTCAATATAGTTCTTTCTCTGCATCTGTCGATTTTAAAACAAGCGGTTATAATACAAGTAATATCAACAATTATTACAACCCGTCAGAGATGTCTTCAAATATTACGTCTTCTACGGTCAATTATACTCAACGTTTCCCCGATAGTCAATGGAGTATTTCTGCTAATGCTTCCCTTACTCAAAAAACTCAAGATTCTACTATAAGTATTACTCTACCTTCGCTTACGGTGAATTTAGCTACCGTTTATCCTTTCCGTAGAAAAGTTCAAATAGGTAAAGAACGTTGGTACGAAAAAATTTCTTTGTCGTATACTATGCAATTCTCTAACTCTATCAGTACTAAAGAGCGTCTGCTTTTTAAATCAAATTTTGTCAAGGATTGGAGAAATGCTATCAAACACGACCTGCCGATAAAGGCTTCTTTTAGCTTGTTTAAATATTTAAATATCAGTTTGTCTCAAAATTATACTGAGCGTTGGTATTTTAATAGAATTTTACGAGATTGGGATACTCCTTCACAACAAGAGGTTTGTGATACTACTTATGGTTTTTATAGAGTATATGATTTTCGTACTTCCGCTTCAATGAATACCAAATTATATGGATATTATACCCCTATTCGCAAATGGTTCGGAGATAAGGTTGATAGAATAAGGCACGTCCTGACGCCTTCTATCTCTTTTTCTTATAATCCGGACTTCTCTTCTCCTCTGTTTAAATTCTATCGTTCTTATACAAAAACTATTGTTGATAAGAATAGTATGAATGGTGTTTCTACCGAAGAGGTGGTCTATTCTCCTTATAGTAATGGCCTTTATGGTGTGCCGGGTAGGGGACAATCAGCTTCTTTGAATTTCAGTTTGGATAACAATGTGGAGATGAAAATTAAAGATAAATCCGATTCAACAGGTTTGTCTTATAAAAAGGTAAGTCTTATTGATAAATTGGCTGTATCTTGGGGATATAATTTCGCTGCAGATTCTATGAATTGGAATAATTTAAGCGTTAGTCTTCGACTGAAATTTACAAAAAAATTCAGTCTCTCATTAAATGGTAGCTTCGACCCTTATTGTTATCTTCCAAATGAAAAAGGTACTATTGTGCGTACTAATGAGTTAAGATGGAATCATGGATTGCCGATGCATTTCCTTGGTACTAACACCAGTTTTACTTATACTTTCAATAATAATACTTTTAAAAAGAAGGATAAGAAAAAAGAGGTTGCTGAAGAGGAGAGTGCCGATGATGCTTTTGACCCTTTAAATCCAAATGTAGGTATGGATGTCGACCCTATAACAGGATTACCTCGTGGTAATCAAAAATCGAACGAAGAGAAGGAAGATAAAGATAAAATAAGTAATGATGACGGTTATGCTCCTTTCGAAATTCCTTGGAGTTTTACTTTCGTATATCAATTCGGTTTCCGCATAAATTCATCTAAAGAGAATTATAGCGAGAAGTTAATGGCTTATAAATTAAAATACTATCACTCTCTCACTTTTAATGGTTCTATACAACCTACCCCGAAATGGAGATTAACTTTTACGGGTTCTGTGGATTTGGAAAAATTTAAGGTTACCACTACTACGTTCTCAGTTTATCGCGATTTACATTGCTGGTCTTTATCAGCTTCTATTTCTCCTTTTGGTTTGTATAAGAGTTTCATGGTGTCTGTTGGTGTTAATGCTTCTATGCTTAAGGATATTAAATATGATAAACGATCTGATGCAAGTAGAAATATTAATTGGTTAGAAAAATAATAAATGCTTAATTAATAACATTTTAAATATATATATTATGCAAATTTCTGAAAAAAAATTGGTTATCCTTCAATATAAACTTTATGTTAAGGATGAATTTGGAAAAAAAGAATTATTCGAAGAAACTACTCCGGAACGCCCATGTCAATATATTCATGGTATGGGAATGTTTTTACCAAAATTTGAGGAGTATATGGAGGGTCTTTCCGAAGGGGATACTTTTGATTTTATGATTGAGAAAAAAGATGGTTTCGGGGATTATGATGAGAGTAATATTATAGATCTTCCAAAAAATATTTTCTTTATTGATGGTAAGTTTGATGATGAGCATATTGTTAAAGGTGAGATAGTACCTCTTATGGATGCCGAGGGTAATCGTATTGCAGCAGAGGTTGTTGAGGTAAAACCTGAGGCTGTTACTGTTGACCTTAATGCCCCTCTTGCCGGTGAAGATTTATATTTTGAAGGTCGTGTTATTGCTGTATCTGAATTATCTGACGAAGAAATTCATTCAATGATGCACCATAGTTGCGGTGGAGGTTGCTCTTGTGATTCTTGTGGCTCTTGTGGCGAAGAGGGTGGCTCTTGTGGATGTAATGGCGGTTGCTGTTGATATACTTTTGTATAATCATTTAATAATATAATATTGAGATGAATACGTTCGGAGAAAAATTACGTTTTACCTCTTTTGGAGAGAGTCATGGTGTGGCTGTCGGTGGGGTTTTAGATGGATATCCCGCCGGTATTTCCGTGGATTTTAGTTTTATTCAAAAGGAACTTTTTCTCCGTTCGCCTTCCTCTGTAATGCATGCTACTCAGCGTATTGAATCAGAAAATGTAGAATATCTTTCCGGCATTTTTAATGGTGTTTCTCTCGGTACTCCTATCGCTTTTATTATTAGAAATGAAAATAATAAAATAGAAGATTATTCCCATTTGAAAGATGTTTTCAGGCCCGGACATGCCGATTATACATATCAAGTAAAATATGGCTATAGGGATTATAGGGGTGGAGGACGTGCTTCCGCTCGGGAAACGGTATCTCGAGTTGTTGCCGGTGCTTTAGCTTATCAGTGGTTGCTGAAAAAGGGTGTGAAAATTTACTCTTTTGTAGATACTATCGGTAATGTTTCTTTACCGAACGGGTATGTTGTGCGTGATATGGATAGAGTAGAGGCTTCTCCTCTTCGTTGCCCTGATATGGATACTGAAAAAAAAATGAATTCATTACTAAATGAGATTGCATCAAAGGGTAATACTATTGGTGGTGCCGTTACTTGTATTATTAAAGGATTGCCTGCCGGGGTAGGTAACCCTATTTTTGGAAAATTACAACAGATGCTTGCTTCTGCTTTTATGTCAATACCGGCAGCTAAATGTTTTGAATATGGATTAGGACATAATGCTGCAAACTTTTTAGGTAGCGATAGTAATGATGCCATGGCTTTTGTAGATGGCGCTCCAAAATTTTTGTCTAATAATGCAGGTGGTATTCTCGGCGGAATTTCTACCGGAGAGGATATCGTATGCCGCGTAGTATTTAAGCCGATTTCTTCTATCGGTATGGAACAAGATACAATAAATAATTGTGGAGATAATGTTAAAATTAGAGTTGGTGGCAGGCATGATATATGTGCTGCTCCTCGTGCAGTTGCCGTCGTTAAAGCGATGGCGGCTATTACTCTAATGGATGTTTTATTGTAGTAATATAATATTAAGATAATGAGAGATGAAAAATGGGGTATTATAGTAAACCCATGTTCAGGTCGAAGAAAAATTCGTAAAGATTGGATTAATATTTATAGAAAATTAAAACGAGCTGAAATTCATTTTACAAGTCAATTGACAGAGTATGAAGGGCATGCTGTGGAATTGGCTAAAAAATATTTAACTCAAGGATTTAGAAATATTCTTGTTGTAGGTGGTGATGGTACTATTAATGAGGTTGTTAATGGTATTATGACGTCGAATGTAAATCCTTCGGAGGTCTCTATTGCTGTTATCCCTTATGGTACAGGAAATGATTGGGCTCGCTTTTGGAATCTGAATAATAAAAAGACTAATATCGTTGATGTGCTTTATAATAGAGTACGCCGTATTGTTGATATCGGTAAAATAGAATTTGAACATAAAGGCGAGAAAATTACTAGATATTTCATTAATGGGGCTGGAATCGGTTTTGATGCTTCCGTTTGTAAGCGTACTGCAAAATTGAAGAAGATTTATGGAGGTCATGCTTGGATTTACTTGCTCGCCTTATTTCTTACTTTATTGGAATATAGATCATCGAAAATGAAAATTATTAGTGATAATGATAATTTTGATGATAATTTCTTCTCTATTGCTATAGGTAATGGATGCTATTCAGGCGGTGGTTTGTGCCAAACTCCTTCCGCTTCTCCTTGTGATGGAATCTTTCATAGTACCGCTATTCGTAAACTCGCTATTAAAGATATGCCTTCCGCTGTTAAATATCTTTTTTCAAAACGACTCGATTCTCATAGAAATTGCCATAGTATCGTATCGAAAAACCTTACGATATCTCTTTCAAAACCTGTTGAGGTTGAGACAGATGGCGTGAATTTGCCAAAAGTAGATCAATATAGTATTAGCATAATCCCAGCTGCATTAAATATGATTGTGTAAGATACAATACTCCGTGCTATTTATCAGAATATTATATTCGGATATTTTGTACGGAGTATTTTTATCTCTTTTTCTAAGTTCATTAAAAATGTGCGATATTCTTCACTTTCAGGATGTAATGGTCGGTGATTTATTGATTTGTTAATCTTTTCTATTTCCGGTAGTAGTCGGTTACATTCTTTAGTTAACATAGAGTCGCAAAATCTTTCCCATATATATCTGACGGCTGTTTCTGAGGGATGTATCATATCTTCTGCAAAATAACGATAATCTCTTAATTCGTCTAACACAATTTCAAATGATGGGAAATATATCAATCCATATTTTTTACATAATTCTTCCGTAGCTAATAGTAAAGTAGCTTTATTTATTTGGTTGTTGTGCATCCCTTTCCCGGCATAACGTACGGGACTGATTGTTATTATTATTTGTATATCATTGTTTATAGATTTAATTTTATCTATCACTTCAGACGTGGTGTTGACTATCTCATCGATAGATAATTGTCTCTCTTTAAACAGTTTGTTTGGTAATTTATGACAGTTGCCAGCCGTTCTGCCCATATAATCATATACTACCGATGAACCAAATGTGATAATTATATGTGTGGTGGTTTTTATAAATTCGTGATGATTATGTAAATTGCTGTTTATAGTACTTAATACAATTTGTTTGTCGGGTCCGGAAAATTTACCATGATGTAATATTGAATGCCATAACCCACCGTTATATATTAAATCACTCTCTTGATATTCACTATTATCTATTATATGTGTCAGTACCTCACTAATAGTTATCGGATTATATACTATTCCATTTGGATTGTTTATAATATTAAACCGAGATTCTATTAGCTTGTTGCCAATATTCTCTGCAAAACAAGAACCAATATTCAAAATTTTTGAATTATGATCAATGCTTTTATATTCAGTTAGTTGTATCTGTGTTGTGAATTGCATAGATGTATTCGATAGCTTTGTCTATTATAGCGTCTTCGCCGTTTTCAATATTCTGTTCAGTGATATGCACTTCAATGTCCGGCTCTACTCCAAATTCCGTATGATTCATATCGGAATCAAACATAGGTACAGCACTGAATCTTATCATCCATCCATTTGGCAGTTCTTGAGATAATGGCATTCCACCTCCACCTCCCGTTATTCCGCCTATTACTACTACATTAGGTGCATGTTTCACTCTTACAATGAAATCATTGGTCGCCGAATAGCATTTTCTATTTGTTAATATCACTATTGTTTTATCACTCCAATCAATAGGTGCTGTAGACGGGTCGGTATATATTGGCATCGGATCGGAAAAATCATCGTGTCCCTTCCCGGTTTTATGTTTCATATATCCGGTAATTGTTTTTTCTTTGAAAAAACATGATGCAAGTAGTTCACTATAATTTAGCTGGCCACCTCCATTGTTCCTTACATCAATAATTATTCCTTTTGTATCCTTAAAATAGTAATCTATATAATGTAAATTGGCTGATGAAAATCCATTAGAGAAACTGCTGTATTGTATATAGCCAATTTCATTATTATTGAGGTATGAATATCTAAATCCACCTGCAATTTTAGGGTCGGTACTTATATATTTATTACTATAAATTATATTCGAATAATAATCTTCAGGATAATTTTCATACCATCCTTTACATCTTGTTACGTCAAATGCGGAGTATAAATTAACGTGTCCGTCTTGTAGTGTGTCAAGCATTTTTCCCATTAATGAAAACAGAGAAAATTGATTTTTACAATACCTTATTTTAGGTTGGTATTCGTTATATACTCCAATCCAATCCAACTCTTTTGCCGAGAAATAGCAGTATTTTTCATCCAAAATTTCCCATAGGGCATCAAAATTTGTTTGAGCGTCGTTATTATACTCTTTTATTGTGTTACCTTCACATCCGCTAAATAGCAAACATATTATTAATATGTATATTATTGACCTCTTCATCTTAAAATACTATTACGGAATTGTCGGGCTGGGATTTTAATCCGCATCTAAATTCCAAATCTACTATCACGCCTATTTGCCCGGATAATTCTTTGTTATAAAAATATAAATCATTCTGATGCCAATAGTCAAAATGATGAATGAATCCTGTGTATAAAGTAAATCCTTTAAATAAAAAATTCAATGTCAAATTACCTTTATACCCTTGCCTGTTGTGAAACGAGGTAAAATGTACTACGTCTTCCAAATTTTCTGATAAGTATTTGTATACTTCATAGTAGGATTGCCCCATTTCAGGGATAAACATACATCCTATTAATGGGGTTGCCATTTGATATTGAACTAATAATCCGAATTTATTCCATGTGTAATGATATTGCGCGGTAATGTTTGCCAGTAATTGAAGTTGTAAGTCGTTAGAAAATATATTATTTACATTACGACTCTGATATTTTGCCCCTTCATATATATCGATATATCCTCCAAGTTTGAATTTAAAATTATTGAGCTTTAGGTTATAATACGACCCAAACCCAATGTTTATACCAAGATATGTGATATATGCTGATTTGGATGCATTTAACGGATGAGAATAACGTATTTGTTCGTGAATGTTCCAAGATACATTTTTATTTTTATAGTATTGTCCTTGCGAAAATTGTAAACCATATACTATGCCGGAATATTCTTGATTGCTTAAATTATGGTCTGCCATTTTGATAGTTCCTACAGAAAATGAGTATTTGGTAGAGAGTGTTTTACTCTCTTGCCCGTATGCTATTTGGCTTACTATCAAAATTATTATTAATAATATGTATCTTTTAATACTCATCTTATTAATAGAGAACTATCTCCGTAACTTAAAAATCTGAAATTATTGTTCAAAGCGAATTTATATATCTCTTTCCAATTGTCACCTTGGGTAAATGCCGAAATTAAGAGTAATAGTGTACTCTTTGGTTGATGAAAATTTGTTATTAATTTATTTACCAGTTTAAATTTATAAGAGGGTAATATCAGTATTCTTGTAGATGCATTGATGACTTCTAAATTGTTGCTAACCATATAGTTTATTATTGATTGTAGCGATTCTTCTACTGTCAGTGAATAATTGCTTTGATATGGTTCCCATTGACCTACATATAGCGACGGGTTTTGTGGATTTTCATAAATATGACACCCTATATAGTATAAACTTTCTAATGTGCGAACAGAGGTCGTGCCTACTGCTACAATGTGATTTATTGATATCAACAACTCTTTTATTGTAGATAATTTTACAGAGATAATCTCTTTATGCATAGGGTGATTACCAATAGTTTCACTTTTTACAGGTTGAAATGTACCTGCACCTACATGGAGCGTAACTTCTTTCTCTTTTATCCCTTTGGCAGTGAGTTTATCCAATATTTTTTGAGTGAAATGTAGCCCTGCTGTTGGAGCAGCTACCGATCCGTCAATTTTAGAGTATACAGTTTGATATGTTGTTTTATCCTTCTCTTCCGTTGCTCTATTCAAATATGGCGGTATAGGTAATTCACCAAAATAGAGTAGAATGTCGGAAAATGTTATATCATCTTCATTCCAAGAAAATTCGATAATATGTGTCATATCATCTTCTTTTCCAAGACGTTTGGCTGTTAAATCAATGCTATGCCCTTTTATTGTAATGCTGTTGGTAATGCTCTCTTCTTTCCATTTCTTTAAATTACCTACCAAACATTTCCATTCACAACGCTTATTGCTCTGAAATGCTAAATTATAATCAATAGGGCTATGTGGCTCTAAACAGAATATCTCTATTGTTGAACCTGTGGTTTTTTTGAAATGAAAACGTGCCTGAATTACTTTTGTATTGTTGTAAATAAGTAAGTCTCCCTCTTCTAATAATTCCGGTAAATTGTAAAAGTGATATTTGTTGATTATGCCTTGTTTCCAATATAGTAAATTGGAGGTGTCTCGCTCTGCTAAAGGATACTTCGCTATGCGATTATCGTCTAATGGATAATCAAAATCCTCTATTCGTATTTCTTTAACGTCCATCAATTTGAATTTATTTTTTCTTATAAAAAATACTGTTTTTATGGGAAATTAATGTATCTTTATTAATAGCCCTAAATATTGTTATATTTTGATTCCGGTCTGTTACAAGTATCGTTGTCGTGTCTACATCCCATACGTATTCGCCGGGTAAAATCGAGTCGACAGTGATTATGTCACATGTGCCATTTGTTTTAAAATCTATTGCGGTAGTGTCGTTAGAATAGATGCCGGTTACTTCGTTTTTTATAGAATTTTCTTCTTTTTTGTCGCTATCTTTTGTTGCGCAACTAATAAAAATAGTAGATAATAGTGTTATTATCAGTAAATAATATTTCTTCATATCGTTTGTGAGTTATATTTTTGCAAAGTTACATAAAATGATGTTACTATGCAATATCATTGATTTTATTAGATATGTAAGAATTTTTTTATGTTTGTATATTGTAAAATTGTTTAATAACTTGTTGAATGTGGAAATATATACGAAATTTATTTTCGTAGTATATTTGGTGTAAATGTATGATAGTGTTATTAATGAATTGATTTATAATATGTTATTTTGTATAAATGGTAAAATACAAAGAAATTGAATTTTTCTGCGTGTGTATAAAATTAATTAATTAACTTTGCAGTGAAATGAATAATAAATAACTATAAATTATATTACAATGAGCGAACAAGAAGATAAAAAAATGCCTTCTGCCGAAAAACTTCGTGCTTTACAGTTGGCAATGGAGAAAATTGAAAAAGACCATGGTAAGGGTACAATCATGAAATTAGGTGATAATCAATGTGAAGATGTGAATGTTATCCCTACCGGATCTATAGGTCTTAATATTGCTCTTGGTGTGGGTGGTTATCCACGTGGTAGAATTATCGAAATTTATGGTCCGGAGTCAAGTGGTAAAACTACTTTGGCTATTCATGCTATTGCTGAAGCTCAAAAAGCCGGTGGTATTGCTGCAATTATTGATGCAGAACATGCTTTCGACCGTTTTTATGCCGAAAAATTGGGTGTAGATGTAAATAATTTGCTCATTTCTCAGCCTGATAGTGGAGAACAAGCTTTGGAAATTGCCGATCAATTAATACGTTCTTCTGCAATTGATATTATTGTTGTCGACTCTGTTGCCGCACTTACTCCTAAAGCAGAGCTCGATGGTGATATGGGCGATAATAAGGTGGGTTTACAAGCTCGTTTGATGAGTCAAGCTCTTCGTAAACTTACTGCAAGTATTAATAAAACAAATACTACTTGTATTTTTATTAATCAACTTCGTGAAAAAATTGGGGTTATGTTTGGAAATCCGGAAACTACTACCGGTGGTAATGCTTTGAAATTCTATTCTTCAGTGCGTCTTGACATTCGTAAAACCAGCGTAATCAAAGATGGAGAAAATTCTCTCGGTTCTCAAACCAGAGTAAAAGTTGTAAAAAATAAGGTGGCCCCTCCTTTCCGCAAGGCTGAATTCGATATTATGTATGGTGAAGGTATTTCTCGTTCAGGAGAGTTAATTGATCTTGGTGTTGAGGCAGGCGTAGTTAAAAAATCCGGAGCATGGTTTAGCTATGGTGATGTGAAATTAGGTCAAGGTAGAGATGCCGCTAAAAAAACTCTCGAAGATAATGCGGAATTATCTGCCGAAATTGAAGCTAAAATTATGGAGTTTTATAAATTATAATTAATTCCTTTTATTACAAAAAAAATCCGTTATAGTATATTCTATAGCGGATTTTTTTATATT
The DNA here is from genome assembly GCA_016292775.1 of Paludibacteraceae bacterium. Classification (GTDB taxonomy): domain Bacteria; phylum Bacteroidota; class Bacteroidia; order Bacteroidales; family Paludibacteraceae; genus Aphodosoma. Next base: position 14,211 of record JAEDFN010000006.1, on the reverse strand, counting down.
ATTTATTTCCTATATATTCCAATATCTGTTCGGCATGTATCTTGGTTTTTATTTCTTTGGGTGTGAAAATTTTTTCTATTATTCCTTCTTCATTTACCAAGTATGTTGTGCGTAATATTCCTATTGTCTTTCTTCCGCATGCTACTTTTTCTCCCCAACAGCCTAATTGTTGTAAAAGTGTTGTGTCGGTATCGGCAATTAGTGGAAAATTCAATCCATAATTGTCTGCAAATTTCTTTTGTAATTCCGGTTTGTCTTTACTAACTCCAATTATCTCATATCCGGCTTGCTGTAATTCCTCTTTGTGTGATTGTAGGGAACAAGCTTCGGCTGTACATCCCGGTGTGTTTGCTTTAGGGTAACTATATAATATTATTTTTTTACCCTTAAAATCATCTCTTTTAATCTCTTTCCCGTTTTGGTCAATACCTAATATTTCGGGAATTTTGTCTCCAATATTCATTTTTCTGCTATATTTAATATAATTTTTCCATTATTATGAATGTCATAAAGCCTAAAAGTAATGCATATGTCGCTTGTTTCTGATAGCCGTGAGAGTGAGTTTCCGGTATCATTTCATCTGAAGTAACGTAAAGCATCGCTCCTCCTGCTATGGCTAACATGAATGGTAGTAAATATTCTGATATATTTCCTAATCCATATCCGATAAATACCCCGATTATTTCAAGAATTCCTATTGATATGGCTATTAGTAATGTGCGAAGATTTGATACCCCTGCAAGTATTAACGGGGCTATTATTACTATTCCTTCCGGAATGTTTTGTAATGCTATACTTAATGATACAAGTAGAGAAGATTCGTCATCAATAGTGTTGTTAATACTTACTCCTGCTGCTATGCCTTCCGGAAGTTTGTGTATCGCTATTGCCATAACAAAGAGTAGAACGTTATTTAACGAACGATTGTTTTTATGCTCCTCTTTGTCTAACCCTGTAATATAATGCATGTGTGGCGTTATATAATCAAGTAAATTTAAAAATAAAGCACCAACAATCACGCTTATTACTACTATTATGTAAGTATTTGAAGAACTATGCTCAAATGCCGGTACAATGAGACCTAATGTGGATGCGGCTAACATTAAGCCGGCACAATAGCCTAAAATTGTATCGTTCCATTTGTGTGGTAGTTTCTTAAATAAAAACCCGATTATAGAACCTATTATTGACGTGCAACAAAGTCCTATCGCACTTATCCAAATTTCATTCATTAAGTAAGTTGCTCTCTATTATGTTTATTATTACATTTTTTGGTTGCGCTCCTATGATGCGTTGAAAATTTCCATTTCTTGAAATGAAAAATAGGGTAGGAACGGATTTTACATAACATATGTTGGCAAACTCAATATTTTTGTCAATATCAATTTTTATTACTTTAAGTTTACCTTTGTATTCTTTTGCTATCTCTTCTAAAATTGGTGCCATGGCTTTGCATGGTCCACACCACGTTGCATAAAAATCCATAATTATAGGTTCTTCTCCAGTGAATTTCCAATTACGGATATTTTTTGTGTAATCTACTATATTTTCCATACTCTGAATATTAAAAAGTCATTCACTTTTTCTGTTGCAAAGTTAATCAATTAATTTTAATAGAAACTCTTTATTTATGTTAATTTTTAACTAAATTCTATAGTAAATTTTAAATAATCGATTTTTGAATAAATTAAAGTTAAATTCTATAATTATTTTGTTTGTTTAAAAATAGTTTTCTATCTTTGCCACGAAAACAAAAACTAATTAAAAATAGAATTATTATGGCAAATAAGTATTCTGGAACTCAAACAGAAAAAAATTTAATGACGGCTTTTGCCGGTGAATCTGAAGCTCGTAATAAATACACCTATTTTGCTTCAAAGGCAAAGAAAGAGGGGTTTGAGCAAATAGCTGAGATTTTTCAAAAAACAGCAGATAATGAAAAAGAGCATGCAAAACTTTGGTTTAAAGAATTGAATGGAATAGGCGATACAGCCCAAAATTTGGCGTCTGCTGCTGCAGGCGAAAATTATGAGTGGACAGATATGTACGCCGGTTTTGCTAAAACAGCAGAAGAAGAGGGTTTTCATGAGTTGGCTTTTCGCTTCCGCCTAGTTGCTGCTATTGAAAAACGCCATGAAGAGCGCTATCGTGCTTTGTTAAAGAATATCGAAATGCAAGAGGTGTTTGCAAAAAGTGAAGTTAAGGTTTGGGAGTGCCGTAATTGCGGTCATATCGTAGTAGGTGAAAAAGCTCCTGAAGTTTGTCCTACTTGCCTACATCCTCAAGCTTATTTCGAAATTAGTATTGATAATTTCTAATTGTATTTTTTATGGCTGCATGGAAATGTACTGTATGCGGGTATATCTATCAAGGTGAAAATCCTCCTGATATCTGCCCGGTATGCAAGGCTCCGGCTTCAAAATTTGTTAAGTTGGATGGCCCAAAAACAGAGAATTCTAAAAAAGGATTTTTTAATCGTCTAAAAAATTTGTTTAAAAAGTAATTAACCTCAAAAAAAGCGGTGTTTTTCACCGCTTTTTTTTATCTAATATGGTTTTCTTGCACGTAAAATTTCTCTCTTACCATTTGGTGGTCCCGCTAATCGCTCTACCGTGAATCCTACTTTTTGCATCCTTCTTCTTATTTCTCCTTTTGCACAATATGTAACAAGCACACCTCCCGGGCGTAGACAATTGAATATTTTATTAAAAATCTCTTCTTTCCACATTTCCGGTTGCTTCTCCGGAGAAAATGCATCAAAATATACTAAATCGTAATTATCTGAAAAAGAGTGCGTTGTTAGGTCGGAATTAATCTTTCTCAGTTTAAAGTCTCTGTTTATTTCTATATATTCATCCCATTGCACTTCATGAAGTTGTCTATATAATGAATATTCTTCTTCATTGAAGATTGAAGAATAATTAATTCTCGAAATTATTTCAAGTGGCAACGGAAATTTCTCAATAGTTGTATATGATATATGCTTTGATTTACCATTAAGTAATGTCAGTATGGCATTTAACCCGGTACCGAATCCAACTTCAAAAATATCAATTTTATCGTTTTGTATCTCTTTTAATCCGCAATTGATAAAAATATGTTGTGATTCTGTTAACGCACCTTTAATGGAATGGTAATGCTCGTTAATCTCTTTTACATATAGCGTATTACTACCATCATTAGTGGTTTCTATCGATACCTCCATAGTAATATTATGTATAGATTAATATAGTGTAATATATTCGTAAGTATTACCAACGATTTCCAGATATTTTTCGAAATTTTCTTTTGAAATTACTACAGTGCCTCTACAATCATTGGGGTGAAATGATAATTTTTCCGCGTTCTTTAGGTTGGCATCTAAAAATAGATGCACGTGATGTTCGGTATCGTTTATTAACCCGAATGGAGATACACTGCCAGGTTCCAATCCTAAATATTTCATCATTCGTTCAGGAGAAGCAAAAGATAATTTTCCACAAGATGGTAGCCCTTGTGATACTAAAGATTCTTTTAATCTGTGTTCCAAATCATGAATGTCAAGGTCATAATCACAATGAAAACATACTAAATAGTGCTTGTTTCCTTTATGATTCCGAAAAAATAAATTTTTGCAATGTATACTTCCGTCATCTTTCCACCATCGTTTTGCCTCTTCTATCGTTTTGCCTTCCGGATGATTGTAATTTTCAAAGGGTATTTGATTTTCTTTCAGGTAGTTTAGTACAATTTCTTCTCGTGTCATAATTTTATATTGTTATTTTTCTTATTTCTCCGTTGATTATGGGGGATACTTCGTGATAATTACAATCAAATTTTGCCGCTATCATATTCCTTGCAAATTGACCATGAGTTACAATGATTATATTATCATATTTATACATATTCTTTATCTCTATCAAGGCTTTTTTTGCTCTTTCGAAAATCTCTTCTTCTGTCTCGGCAAATTTTCCGTACTTGTTATTTTTCTGATAGTCGTCTTCTACTTCTTGCATAAAGTGATGTTTATTCGGAAATTGCCATATGCCATTTATTTTAAATCGTTTTGCCGCTTCAGAAATTAACATTCCGGTGTAAGGACCCCAATTTCTTTCTCGTAAAATAGCCATAGTGAATATCGGTATTGAAAGGGATGATGATATAATTTGAGCGGAATCAATTGCTCTTTGTAAGTCACTGGAAATTATACAATCGAATTTTATTCCGGTTGTTAATAATCTTTCGGATGTGTTTTTTATCTGTTGTTTCCCATTTTCAGTGAGTGTACCGGGTAAATGACCTTGGAGTATCATCTGTTTGTTCTCTTCAGTTTCTCCATGTCGTATAATGTATAGGTTCATTTTTTAATAAATTATTGAATTATATCATCTCTTCGTTTGCATAATCTACAGCTCGATTTATAAAGTCACAAAATGGTTTTGTAGTTTCAAAAATATCGGCAACTCGAGTAGCAAGATGTGGTGCTGTAATAAATGATTCGTCTATAATGGCATTTAAACAGTAACTTTTCAGTCGTATCCATTTGGAATATGGTGCATTATTATCATATTCTTTTGGTACTTTTTTTAATGCTCCTTCCATATCCAATACAAATCGTGAATCTACTTTTTGTAATATATCTGTTTCAAATTCATTCCATCCATCACTGATATCTTCTCGAATTATCTTTACAGCATTTGAATCGTAACAATAATTGCCGCTAGCAAGCATATGTGCATCAGGGTATGTATTTGTATTACCGGTACTTATATGAAAATAATATCCGGCATGCATCGATTTTTTTCCTCCTGGTGACATGAATACTCCAAAATGAGTTTTATATGGAGTTTTATCTTTGCTGAAACGAGTATCTCTATAAAATCTATATGTACAATCGTTTAATGTCAATGGCTTTATTTTATCATCAAATTTTCCTACTTCTTGGATTAATTCCAATGCGAATTTATTCCATTTGGCTTGTACTTTTTTATACCATTCTTTATTTTCAGCAAACCATTCTCTATTATTGTTTCTATCTACTTCTTGTAAAAAATTAATTATCTCTTTCATCGTACATGTGAATTTATTATACCCATTCGAAATTATTTTGTTGTGCACCGATTTCAAAGTGATATTTGCATATTCCTAAGTCTATTTTTGTGTATCCTACTAAAGAAAAACCTCTTTTTGCTTCTATTTTACATATGCTGTCGTCAGAAGTCGGTTTGATATATTTGAAGAAAAATTTTTGTTGATTCACCGCAGTAGGCGCTAATAATGCTGCTTTTACACCTTGTTGAAACCATTCCGGTGTCTCGGTAGATATGTTACTTACTTCTTCAATACTTTTTCTTTTTAATTGTCGCCCCGATTCATCTCCATATCCAAGAGCTATTAAACAGCATAATTTTTCTCCTTTTTCTTTGATATATGCTTCTTTTATATTGTTGTATGTCACTCCTACCCAACAACTATTAAGACCCAACTGCTCAGCGAATACAACCAATTTCTCTCCATAATAGCCTATTCGTTCATCTAAAGTCTCCGATTGTTTGCCTATCATAGCAAAATAGTTCGTAACACCTGAAAATGTACCATAAGCCATTTTTCCTTTAAATGCTTTTGGCTCGTTGGTAATAAGCTGTATATGTAAATCACCTTCTTGGTTTACCTCTTTTACTTTGTTATTTAATGATTCAATGAGTTGATTGTCAATAGGAATATTTTTGTATTTTCTTATTGAGCGCCTTTGGTTAATAGCTTCTAATTCAGTTATCATAATTATAGATTTTTTATTGCGTAAAGTTAGTAAATTATAATGAATTACTATGCAAAATAAAATGATTATTCTTTGAAATGGAACATCGTCGTTGGTGCGTGTCTTGTTTAATTCTTGGTTATCAAACTCTTACTTTAAAGGAATCGGAGGAGGCACGTAGAGATAAAACAAAATTTAAGGCTTTAAAAAAAGCCTATATTCATCCGGATATAACTCCTTTTGAATTGTTAAGTGATGAGGAGAAGCATAAGGATAAATTAATTATTTCTGCGATGAAATAAAAAAGGTGTACCAAAATATTTTTTGATACACCCACAATCTCTTATTAAAAAACTTTATTTGATTTCTATGACTTTGGTTTCTGGTTTTTCCGGTTCAATATTGCGCTTTGGTAAATTGATACATAACACACCATTTGTCATCTCTGCATCGATACTGTTTTCATCGATGTTTTCCGGAAGAGTAAATGATTGTTCAAATTTGCAATAATTGAACTCTTTACGGATATATTTTTTATCTTTATGCTCCTCTTTGTTGTCACACTTCTTTTCCATCTTTATGGATAAGATGCCATTGTTAACAGAAAGGTTAAAATCTTCTTTTGTAGTACTTGGTGCTGCAATTTCTATTTTATACTCTTTTGCATCTTCCGATACGTTTATTGCAGGAATAGAGTGTTGCATACTTGTACTTAACCATTGGTCATTGAAGAGGTTGTTAAGCTCGTTGAAAAAGCTTGGAAATAAATTTTGATTGTTTTTAGAAATAGTAGGCATCATAATTAAAATCTCCTATAATTTAAATTGTTATACATTCTTTTGATTGGGCTTGGATTTATGCCTTTATCGGGTTTTATCTTTGTCCGTTCACTATTTATTATGCATATTATGTGCCAATACTATTTCTGACATTTTGTCATTGTTTTTGTGACATTTCTTACATCTGTTTATTTATCTATTGTTGAAAATAGAAATTTCTTTTATTTTGCAGTTGTAAATTATTTAGCCTATCTTTTTATCTTGTACAATTATTCCTCCTTGATAACAATGTTTACAATAGTCAAAATTAGAACTGCCATCTTTTTCAGTGCCGAAATCTTCTTGTTTTTTTAATGGAATACCGCAATTTCTACAAAATTGAGGTAATTGGTTTGTATTGAATAGTCGCTTGTTTTTATGGTGAGTAAATTTGTTTGGATTTTAATTTTTATCTAATCCGGCTTTTAAACAACGTATAACAGCAGAGTTAAAACCGGCATGGTCTAATTCGTTTAATCCTCGAATAGTTAAACCTCCGGGAGTTGTTACTTTATCAATGGCTACTGCCGGATGTATATCAGAGCCTTCCAATACGGCTACAGCTCCTTTCATTGCTTGCATGGCAATGGCTTGTGCATCTTTGGGATATAATCCCATTTCTACTCCTCCTTCCATCATGGCATGCAAAAAACGCATTATATATGCTATTCCGCAGCCTGACAGCATATTTCCTGCGACAACCTCTTTGTTGCTACATATTTTTACTTTGCCTAACTGTAAGAAAAGTTCTTCTACTTTCTTTATTTTTCTTTCTTCAATGTTTTCGGCAGGTACTATGAAGGTCATACTTTCATAAAATTCCGCTGCTATATTAGGCATTACATAAAAAATATCTGCTTCTTGATTATCAAATAAATCACGAAGTGTGTCGGTATATATATTCGCTGCTACAGAAATGATTATCTGTTTCTTGAAATCAATAGCATCTTTAATCTCTTCTATTATTTGAGGAATGAGCCATGGCTTTACTGCTAATATTATTATTTCAGCTTCTTTTACTGCTGATCTATTATTAAGTGTAGTGTTGATATTTGAAAATAGGGTAGTGTATCTGTCTAAGGTAGTTTGTGTTTTTGCTGTAATCGTCAATTGTTGTAAATTCTTTTTTGCCCATCCTTTTATTAATGCTCCTCCCATATTTCCGGAACCTATTACAGTGATTTTCATAATGAATGTGAGTTTGATTAATATTGTAAAAAATTTTCGCTTTAATATTTGAATACAAAGTTACTCATAAATCCTGTATTAACGATGATATTTCAAAAATATTGACATATAATTGGAATGAGAATATAATATCTATTTGTTATTGTTATATAAAATATTTATCGTACATTTGCATAGTTACAACGATAAAGTTTATCTATCTCTTATCGTTGTAATTAAACAAAGATATATTATTACAATTTTATTTTTTTATTATGAAAAATTCATCTTTATATTTAATGGATTGCTATGTAGCAGGTCGTCAGTACTATGATGTTGACGAAGTGTGGAATGAATTGGAAATTGGTACTCAACTACGTCTTGAAAGAGATTTTCAAAATTTATATGATCCGAATGCTGTTGCTATTATGTATGATAAAAAAAATGATGATGGTGATGGTGGGGTATTTGTTGAGTCTTTTCAACTTGGTTTTATTCCTAAAGCTAATAATGAGTTTATTGCAAAATTTTTGGAAATGGGATGGAATCACCTTTTTAAATGTCGGATTTCTAAGAAAACTCCTGATGCCCATTATGAAAATCAACTGAGGATTACGATAAAGATTATTAGAAATGATGATTAATCTTTATATAAAAAAGCAACGAAGTGATTATTATCTTCGTTGCTTTTTATTAATATTTATAGGTTATTTATAGTTTTTGCTTTTTCTATAAAATAGTTATTACTGTTATTTAATAAAGAATATTTGTAATTGCTCCAAGGGGCTGTTTCGTCTTTAATTTCCATATCTTCGCCCGTATCATTTGAAATATAGTCTTTAATTCTGTTTTGCCATTCACGAATACGAGTGGAAGAACTATTGTAATCCATTAATCCATTTGCCGGGTCAACTAATTTTTTTAATTCTTCTATAAACATATTTTTGTATTGAGGCGTTTTTATTACCCTTTGCATTAATTTTCCCATTGTTCCCCATTCTGTAGGATTTTGTTTTGCAGGGTCATAACAATTACTTGTTCCAAGTGTATTGTCGTAATCGTATGGTATAAAGAATACTTTATAATTCTCAGGGTCTTGAGTGTTGAAATACAAATAATAATTATTTCCATTATTCCAATGGTCATCCCACATGCCTAATGCTACATTTACTGCATATGTTTTTATAAATAATTGTACATCACATATTTGTTCAAACCATTCTGCAAATTCATCTCCATTATCTTTAGAATTTAATGTTCTGATAAAGTGTTGTAATTGTGCTTTGGCTATGTCGTATCCTACTTCAGTCTCTTTTAATTCATATGTATATTCGTGTACATTATCATCTTCGCCCATATTAGCATTTTCATTGCGTAAATCTGCCGGTCCGTTTGATGTGTATGTACATTTCCATAAATTTCCATCAGCACTTTCGAATTTGTCAACTTTTCGCTCTATATATTTATTATCGTAAGGTTCTATCATTGAGTAAATACCGTAATATGCCGGTTTAGGGTCGCCTTCTACATTAATCCATAATCTTGAATAGCATATCTCTGCAGCCGTCCATACTCCGGCTCTTTGGAATAAATCATATGAAAATACTTCGCGAACATAGGTCGGGTCGTTATTAAACCATTTTAAATTTATTTTCCTTATACCATAAATTTCGTGATTGTCGTCTTTGTCGTATTTTCTAAAGTTTAATCCAAAATGGCAATGTTGCCAATCTGCATTACCATCTCCTACATGTGACCCGGTTCCATTTTCAGGTCTTCTTCTAGATGTGTTTCCTCTTAGTCGTATTCCTGCATTTTCTATGTTGAAAATATCATTTCCTTTTTGATACTTTACATCGCAGTGTACATATTCTTTCGTGTCATTATTAGCATCGTATTTAGATAACAAACTATTCCATTCGTCTAATGAAAAGTTTATTGTTATTTCCGGTATTGCTTCAAAATCAAAAACATATGATAACCCATCAGTTGTAGGATTTGGCTTATCTTCATTTCCCGGATTCTCATTTCCGGGATTCTCACCTTCACCGGGATTTGTAAATAAATCGCATGAGGATAATATTATGGATATAGATATTATAAATAGAAAGATGTATTTGTTCATAATTTTGTTTTTTAAGCTTAAAAAATTAATACTAGGGTGAAAAAATTAATTTGAAAAAAGAGGTTGAGAAAATTTAACTCAACCTCTTGATGTTTTGAAAATTTCTAAATATTATTTTCTGAATGGAGGACGAACAACAACTGCAGGGATTTCTTTATTGCGAATTTGTACAGCTATAGTAGTACCCAATTTTGAATATTCAGATGATACATATCCCATTCCTACACCGATTTTTCTGCATGGTGACATACATCCGGAAGTAACGCGACCGATAACATTACCTTTTCCGTCGGTTAATTGATAATCAGCTCTTGGAATACCACGTTCTTGTAATTCAAAACCAACTAATTTTCTTTTGGTACCTTCTGCACGTTGACGTACATATAATTCACCATCGATAAGATTTTTGCCTTCTGCAGGTTTTGTAATCCAGCCTAAACCGGCTTCAATAGGAGATGTTGTATCGTCGATTTCATGACCATAAAGACAGAAGCCCATTTCAAGACGTAATGTGTCACGAGCACCTAAACCAATTGGTTTAATACCGTATTCAGCTCCTGTTGTGAATAATGCATCCCAAATTTGTTTGCCAAATTGTGGATAGAAATACAATTCGAAACCACCTGCTCCGGTATAGCCTGTGTTTGATATAATTACATTGTCAACACCGGCAAATTTACCTTCTGCAAAATGATAATATTTTATTTCACTGAGGTTTACATCAGTAAGTTTTTGAAGCATTTCTGTTGCTTTTGGTCCTTGAACAGCTAATTGTGCTATTCTATCTGAAGAGTTCTCGAGTTCTACACCTTCTTCATTATTTGCATTTACCCATTCCCAATCTTTGTCAATATTTGCTGCATTTACTACAAGCATATATTTCTCATCTGAGTAATGATATACGATAAGGTCGTCAACAATACCACCTTTTCCATTTGGGAAACAGTTGTATTGAGCTTGACCATTGATTAATGATGCAATGTTATTTGAGCAAAGTCTTTGAAGAAATTGTTTTGCTTTAGGACCTTTTACCCAAAATTCTCCCATGTGAGATACGTCGAATACACCAACACCATTAACTACAGTAAGGTGTTCGTCGTTAATACCGGTTGAATATTCAATTGGCATATTGTAGCCAGCAAATTCGTGCATTTTTGCACCTAATCCGATGTGAATATCGGTAAATGGAGTAGTTTTCATGTTATTATTATTTTATAAGTTTGATAATATTAATAATTGTGTTGATAGCTTTTTCCATTGATTGAATTGGAATAAATTCATATCTGCCATGGAAATTATGTCCGCCGGTAAAGATATTCGGACATGGTAAGCCTTTAAATGATAATTGAGCGCCGTCTGTACCTCCACGAATAGGTTTTACGCTTGGCGTGATTCCGGCAAGTTTCATTGCTTCAAAAGCCAAATCTACAATGTGTTTTACTGGTTCTACCTTCTCTCTCATATTGTAGTATTGATCTTTTATTTCAATTGTAATCAATTCTTTACCATATTTATTATTAATCTTTTCCGCGCAATCTATCATGGTTTGCTTACGTTGTTCAAATAATTCTCTACTATGGTCTCGAATGATATAATTGATTTTGGTCTCTTCTACTGTACCATTAAAGCAAATCAGATGATAAAAACCTTCATATCCTTCAGTATTCTCCGGTGAATCAACAGGAATCATTTGTGTGTATTCCTCAGCTATCTTTATGGAATTTATCATTTTACCTTTTGCATATCCCGGGTGTACATTACATCCGTGTACCGTGATACTTGCTCCTGCTGCATTGAAATTTTCATATTCCAATTCACCTACTTCACCACCATCTATAGTGTATGCCCAATTACATCCAAATTTTTCTACGTTAAAATGATGTGCTCCTTGTCCAATTTCTTCATCAGGAGTAAATGCAATACGTATTTTCCCGTGCTTTATTTCAGGATGCTCTAACAAGTATTCTACTGCAGAAATAATTTCTGTAATTCCGGCTTTGTCGTCAGCTCCTAAAAGTGTATGACCGTTTGTTACTATTAAATCTTGTGTCTTATATTTTATTAACTCAGGGAATTGAGATGGAGATAATATATATTGTTTATCTTCATCCAAGAAGATATCTTCTCCATTATAATTTTTTACTATTCTTGGGGTTACATGTTTACCACTTAGGTCCGGTGCAGTATCAAGGTGTGCAATAAAACCTATTGTAGGTAAATTTTCAGATGTATTTGATGGTAGAGTAGCCATGACGTAACCGTTTTCATCAACATCTACTTCTTGTAAGCCTAAAGATGTCAGCTCTTTTACTAAGTGTTTTGCAAAAACCATCTGTCCGGGGGTTGACGGGGTCATTCCGGTATTATCGTCGGAAGTGGTTGCAAATCCAACATACTCTATAAATCTATCTACAAAATTTTTCATAGTATCTGGTTTTTAAGAAATTACATATTCATTCCTCCACAGCAGTGAATAACTTGTCCACTTACATAACTTGACAAATCAGAAGCAAGGAATGTAGCTACATTGGCTACATCTTCCGGTGTTCCACCTCTACGTAATGGAATTTGTTTTGCCCATTGCTCTTTTACCTCTTCTGATAATGCATTGGTCATGTCTGTAATAATAAATCCCGGAGCTATGCAGTTTGCTCTAATGCCTCTTGATCCTACTTCTTTTGCTATAGATTTTGCTAATCCAATCATACCTGCTTTGGATGCGGAATAATTACATTGTCCTGCATTACCACTTACTCCAACTACAGAACTCATGTTGATGATTGATCCATTTCTTTGTTTCATCATTATCGGAGTTACTGCATGAATGAAGTTGAATGCTGATTTTAAATTTACATTTAATACTGCATCCCATTGTGCTTCAGACATACGCATCATCAATCCATCTTTAGTGATGCCTGCGTTATTTACAAGTATATCAATGCGCCCGAATTCTTTCGCTATCTCTTCTACAACTTTATGTGTCTCTTCAAAGTTTGCGGCATTTGATGCATATCCTTTTGCTTTTACTCCATAACTTTCTATCTCTGATTGAGTTTTAAGTGCATTATCGTCGATATTAAGGTCAGTAAAGGCAATGTTACAACCTTCTGATGCAAATTTTAATGCAATTGCTTTACCAATACCACGTGCAGCTCCTGTAATAAGAGCGGTTTTTCCTTCTAATAATTTCATAATATTATATTTTTTGATTATTTATATAATAAGAAGATAGCCGGCCGTTTATGTATAGACCCTATACTATCTACATTTTTTTTCCATTGCCGAATTGTTTTTGTCTTGATTACTTCGTTTTCCGATGTAATATCGACAGCTATACATAATTTAATATTTTCGTTTAGGGTTTTACACAAATCATCTACTAATTGTACGTTTCTGTATGGAGTCTCTATGAAGATTTGTGTTTGATGTTCTGAAAATATTTTCTTTTCAAATCGCTTTAATATATTTGTTCTTTCGTTTTTATCTATAGGTAGATATCCGTTAAAAGCAAACGATTGTCCGTTAAATCCACTTGCCATAAGTGATAATAATATACTCGATGGGCCTATTAGTGGAATTACTTTTATGTTTTTTTCTTGTGCTATGGCCACAATATCTGCTCCGGGATCTGCTATTGCCGGGCATCCGGCTTCTGATATTATACCTATGCTTATACCATTTTCCAATGGTTTTAGGTATGTACCTAAAATTTTTGGGTCAGTGTGCTTGTTTAGTTCAAAAAATTGTAATTCATCAATCTGTATTCCTTTATCTACTTGTTTTAAAAAACGTCTGGCAGTACGGATGTTCTCAACTATAAAAGTCTTTATGGAACGTATAATGTCTGCATTTCCGTTTGGTAACACATGGTCTAATGGTGATTCGCTTAACACCGTTGGTATAAGATAAAGGGCTGCTTTCATGTTGCTTTTTTATAAAAATTTGTGCCCACAGCACCGTTCAAAGTGCTGTGAGCTATAAAATTGTATTATTTTTTTACATTTGGAAGTTCAAGTCCGTAGCCTTTTTTCTTATCTTCAATTTTTAAAAGTATACCGAGAATAAATGCTATTACACCGAATGATGCAAATATTATCATACATGTTGTGTAGTCGTATGGAAGTCCATTCTCAATGTTACTTGCATTTGTAGCAGATAATACGTTACCAATGATTTTTGGTACGAAACAGAGTCCAATATTTTGAATCCAGAAGATGAAGAAATGGTAAATAATTTCAATTCAGATAAAGCAAATGCTTTATTTATATTTGATGATGTGACATCGAGCTTGGCAACAATTTCGAAGAAGAAAGAATTGATAAAATGGTAAAATTGGCAAATTCTAACGCCTGTACTGGCTGCGG
>JAEDFN010000039.1 GCA_016292775.1 Paludibacteraceae bacterium | reverse complement strand
CGGCGGAGTCAAAAGAGAATTCGAAAACGGCAAGAGTAGCAAATGTGACATAAGTATTGACACAAAAACGGAAAACTATATCAAAGCAGTATCCGAAACTATATTAAAAGGTACTAAAGCGGAAATTGTGATAGTAAATGCCCGAAAAGGAGAAGGGAAAGAGGAACTGCTCAGGGTATTAGGACATATAAAAGAGCGCACGGAAGAGCACAAGATAGTAACCCATTTGGTAAAACCGGGGGATGTTGTACTCTTAGTAATGCCGCAAGATATACAAGCACCTGCAGGACGGTTGATATTACCGCAAGTACAAACGATAAGAGAATTACTCGACGATAAATGTATTGTAGTATCATGCACAACAGAGAATTTCAAACGCACACTGAAAGCATTAGTTACCCCACCGTCACTTATCGTTACCGACTCTCAAGCATTTAAAGAGGTGTACGAAAACAAACCGACCGAGAGTAGACTGACATCCTTCTCGGTGCTGTTTGCACAATGGAAAGGAGATATCAACACCTTTATACAAGGAGCACAAGCCCTATCAACTCTCAATGATAGCAGCCGGATACTCATAGCCGAGGCATGCAGTCACGCACCACTAGCAGAGGATATAGGCAGAGAAAAAATACCGGCTTTGATACATAAAACCATTAGTAAAAACATAAAAATAGAGATAGTATCAGGGCATGATTGGCCGGAAAACCTCGAAACGTACGACCTGATAATTCACTGCGGAGCATGTATGCTTTCGCGCCAACAAGTAATTAATCGTATCAAAGAAGCGGAAAAAATTAATAAAAAAATAACTAATTATGGCGTTTGTATTGCTTATTTAAACAATATATTAGACAAGATAATTTGGTAATACAAATACTTATTAACACAGAAACAATAAAACTACTAAAATATTACGCAAACAAACACAGAATAAATGTGCCAAAACACAAAGAAGGTTAATTAACAATAAAAATACCTAACGACAGTGCAATTGTTTTAGTAGAAGAGATAAAATTTATTAACTTTGTACTACAGTTTATAAGAATATGCAAAGACATCAACCTATTAATTACAAGAACATCGCTGTACATTGTAAAATGAGCGATAAGATGAATCCCCTTGGATGTTGCACCACAGTAGGATGCAACACATACGAGAATGGAGATTCGTTCAGTTTAAGCAGTCAGGCAGCACTAATGCATTCATCAAACATTAGTGAGATATGCTTAAACGAATGGAGATTAATAATAGTTACAGAAGGAAAAGGCTATTATCAGTTAGAAAACGGTAAATTACTACCATTAGAGAAACATGATGTACTATTATTAGAGCCAAACACACGCCACAAGTATTTCCCTGATGAAAAAATCGGATGGAAAGAGTATTGGATAGGATTTGAAGGTAAAATTTTCGATGCATTTTTGGAGCAAACCAAGATTGTAAATTATTTACCAAAAATCAATTACCAATCATTATCAGCAATAGAAAACATTTTGTTAGACATGATTAACGTTATGTTCTACAACAAAGAGGGAGCTCAACTTTTGCTGACAGCCGAAATTCTACATCTATTAGGGGCATTAAACCATAAGATTTCCAACAGATATCTTGAAAATCCTATAGAAGACAGAATTAACGAAGCAAAAGAGCTCATCAAAGGCGATTTTCACGGGGATTATTCACCGGAAGAGATTGCAGAGAAGATTGGTATGAACTACGCACAATTCCGCCGTATGTTCAAAGGCTACACAGGTACAAGTCCCGCTCAATTTCAAATGGAGGTGAGATTAGCCAAAGCCGAAGAACTTCTTACATCAACAATCATTCCTATTACGGAGATAGCAAAAGTATTAGGTTTCTCTGATACTGCGCAATTCTCATCATTCTTCCGCAAACGCAAAGGAATGACAGCAAGAGATTTCCGTAACAAGAATTTCTTTAGACCAACTTTTTAATTAGATAATAATTAATTAAATGTAAATGTGTAGTATTTTATACTACACATTTTTTTTGTTAAGGTAGGCAATAGAAGGTATAAAAAAAAGTGTGTTTCGATTTTTTTTCGAAACACACTTTTTTATTTATTAAATCAAGCGCTTATTAGATACCACCTTTGAATAATTTTGCAGGGGATACTTTGGTAATTTTACCGTATTTAGCTTTGATTTGTTTGAGGTTCACTGTTTTAGGGTTACCGATGATAACGATAGTAACAGGTTGGTTTTTGATATTTTGCTCGTAATAAGTTTTGATAACGTCGTAGTTAAGGTTATCGATAGAGTTGAGGTTAACCTTAGCAGGGTCGTCTTTATATCCGAGTTGTTTCCATTGATCGAACACCATACTCTTAGAGCGCATACCCGGTTTAGCGGCGAGGGCAGATTGGTGGAGGAAGGTGATAATATTTTCCATACGATCAGGATAATCAGGCATATTATTCAAGAGGTCCATAAATACGTCAACGGCATCGGCAACTTTATCGGATTGAGTACCTACATAACCGAGGAGGTAAGAGTCTTTACCCGGGATAATAGGGTTACTTACGCTACCGAAAGCGGTATAAGCCATAGAGCGTTTTTCGCGGATTTCGTTCATTACAAGGCCACTAAAGCCACCTGAGAAGTATTGATTGAAAGCATCGCAAGCAACATCTTGAGCTATATCATAAGGTTTACCATTGATATAGAAATAGATTTTAGCTTGTTGCATTTTTGAATCAGCGAGGAACATAACATTGGTTTTGTTATAGGTAGCGCGCTCGCGGATGATAGGAGATTCGCTGTTAGCCATAGTCTCTTTCATAGGGATTTTAGCCATAGCTTTAGCAACGTCATTGATATCTTTTTTACCGCAATAGTGGATATCTACGGCATAACCTGTAGCCTCTTGGATAGTGGTAGTAAGGTTAGTTTTATTGAGGAGGAAAGTCTCGATGAAAGTACCGTCAGGAGCTACAGAATAGTTGTAGAGTTCGTCCATAGGGATACGGTCGATATAGTGAGAGTTTTCGCCATAGAGGGCATATTCGAGGAGTGCACTGGCAACTACGCTCGGGTTACGTTTTTCACTATATCTGCTCCAGTATGCGCTGGAAACCATACTTTGAATTTGGCGGTTATCGAGGTTAGGCATAAGCACGTGTTTAGTAACGAGCTCAAGGATTTTGTCGAGATTTTTCTCCTCGCCGGAGATAGAGATATAGAAATAGCTGTCGGTAACACCGAAACTGTAAGTAGCGCCGAGCTCTGAATATTGACGACGTACTGTTTGAGCGTCGATATTAGGCATCATACCGGCAGTATTCATAAGTTGTACTGCATATTGAAGTTTTGGCATTTTGTGAGTACCTACACCATATTTAAGAGTAAGAGAGAAAACGTCGTTTTTAGTATTAGGAGTGTAGAATAATTTTACGTTAGGATATAATTGGCGTTCGGTAACATCGGCGAAGTTGTTGAAAGTCTCTGTTACAGGGGTAGTAGGGATTTTCTTAAAGTTTTTAGCGTACTCTGTTTCCACGCCCTTAGGAGGGTCGAGAGGTTTGATTTGAGGTTTTGCGAGAACATTTTTCTTAGGTTCTCCCTCAGAGATTTCGAGAGTAATATGGTCGCCACTTAAATATTTTTTAGCAACTGCTGCTACTTGCTCTTTAGTAATTGCGCGAATAGCGGCATCTTCATTGATATAATCGTCAACTTTCTCATTGTAAGCGAAAGCATAAGTAAGGATATTTACTTTTGCGCTTGTAGATTCGAAAGTAGTGATATGGTCTTGAAGCATTTGAGATTTAACGGAGTTGAACAACCAATCAGGGATAGTGTTAGGATCTTTGATTTTGTCAATCTCTTTGAAGATGATACGCTCGGTTTGTTTGAAAGACTCGTAAGTACGTTGAGCCATATCGAAATAAGGCATACCGACAACCATAATTTTACCGTCGCAACGGCGAACATCAGGATAGCAGTAAGCAGTAGAAACTGTATTATCGAGCATAAGTTTGTCGAGGAGACCTACGCTATGATTGTTGTTAAGCAAAGAGAGAGCGAAAGTGAGGGCGAGTTCATCTTTATCACCTTTTTTCACGCCATTATAAACCCAAGTTACTTGAGGTTGGTAACCGATTTTGGTTTTGTAAACAGGGTTACCTTCGTAGCTAGGAGCATTATATTCTCCGCGAGCAGGGATTTCTTTAGCTTTGAGGCGACCGAATTTTTCAGCAATAATAGGTTTTACAGTCTCTGCATTGAAATTACCAACGAGCATAAGGCACATGTTATTAGGCACATACCAAGTGTGGAAGAAGTTGATAAGTTGTGAAAGAGAAGGGTTTTTGAGGTGTTTTTGGTAACCGATAACATCTCTTTCATAAGGGGTACCTTTATAGATATTGCTGAACATAAATTCGCGCATGTGGGTACCGAGGTCATCTTGATACATATTATACTCCTCGTAAACGTTTTCGAGCTCAGCTTGGAAAGAGCGGAAAACCGGATTTAAGAGACGCTCGGAGTTGAGTTCAATCCATTTCTCGGCAGCAGAGGCAGGGAAATCGTTGAAATAAGCGGTAAGGTCGTAAGAAGTGAAGGCGTTAAGACCGTCACCACCGTAACTTTCCGTAAGATTAGAGAAGTCGTCAGTAGCGCCATATTTAGCGGCTTGGAGCGACAATTCGTTAATTCTTTTGATAAGAGTAACACGTTCTGCATCGTCAACAGTTACGTTAAGAGTATCGTAAAGTGCGATGATGTGATTATAGATAGGCTCTTCTTTAGCCCAATCAAGAGCACCGATTTTGTCAGTACCTTTAAAGAGCATGTGCTCAAGGTAGTGAGCAAGACCGGAGAAATCGGCAGGTTCATCTACAGCTCCGGCGCGACATACTACACGACCGTGAACACTGGAAGCAGTAGGATCTTCCCAAAGGAAAACGGTAAGACCATTCTCCAACTTGTACTCTTGAAGACCTTCACGGAAATTATTTTGAGCGAAGACTCCGAAAGAGAACATCATTAATGCTACAAGCAAAAGTGATTTAAGTTTCATAAAAAAAATATTTTAATTAATTATTTAGTTGATATTTAATAAACATTCAAAGCATTTCGGCTACGATTTATATCTACTCACCATTTATTAAGAAATTGCAAAATGAATATCCTCAATAGGAATATTAGCTGCAAATAGGAAAAAATCGCATTATTTCCTTTGTATGGTAAAAAAATCCGTTTCAACAAAGGCAATAATTTAAGTAAAAAGGAGCATCACTCTTTGTATTCGAGGATATCTCCGGGCTGACATTGAAGCACTTCACAAATAGCCTCCAAGGTAGAAAATCGTATTGCTCGAGCCTTTCCGGTTTTCAATATAGAGAGATTGGCAGGAGTGATATCTACCCTTTCCGACAATTCATTGAGCGACATTTTACGCTCAGCCATCACTACATCTAAATTTACAATTATCGGCATAATCAAATAGTCAAATCATTTTCATCTTTTATTGTGGTAGCCTGACTGAGGATTTCAGTATTCACCAACACAACGAGACCCATCAATATTGTACTCCATTCTACAATATAGCGGTAAGAAAATTCAACACCTTCTATGGCTACGAGAGAGGAAATCATGTAGATTCTAAGCAAATTCCACAAAGAAGAGAATACACCAAGAATAATGAAAAACCAACCTATCAAGCACAAAAGATGTACAACCCTTCTGTTAAACACCTCGGACTTAATAAAAATACGCATCACCATGATAAAAAGTACAACGATAGAGATATACACTATCACGGACACAATATTTATTATAAACAAAGCCCAATGGAGAAATTTAACTGAAAAAGAACTATCTTCTTGTTTGACCCCTAAATCTACAATAGATACCGTATTTGGCAAAACTAACAACTTATTATTGTTTGTTTCGTTGACGAACTCCGCTTTCTTGTAATCCGGTGTAACGTCTACATCCATATATAGATAAGACGCATAGTCATCTTCAGAGTTTAAAATAAATTCAGATGAAGAACTTCCTAAATTAAATCCTGAAATAATACTTGATACCAAATCATTAAACAACGACAAGATGAAAGCCGTCAATAATATAATACAGAGTACTTTAAATTTTTTCATAGATCAAAATATTAACTTCTAAAATGAAACAAAATAGCGTTAAACACTATGCTATTTCACGGCTACAAAGTTACGAAATGTTTTTTAAACAGCAAAATAATTTATCGAAAAACGATAAATTTTAAATTTTGAGTATTAAAAAAAAGGTTGTATCTTTGCCCTATGAACGAGCAATTTATAAGTTATATATGGTTTAATAAGCTCTATTTTACCGAGCAAAAAAGTTTGTTAGGAGAGAAAGTAGAGATTATTTCACCCGGGATACGCAACAGGAATTCCGGGCCGGATGCTTTTAACGCAAAGATAAAAATTTTCGATAAAATTTGGGCCGGTAATGTAGAATTTCACACTAATGCCTCTGATTGGCACAAGCATAATCACGACGGCAACAAAGAGTATGACAACATCATCCTACACGTAGTAGCCAATGCCGACGAGCAGATTTTTATCGGCGAAAGGGCCGTTACCACTATAGAATTGCAATTTCCGCAACATATCCACATAGCATACAACTCCTTACAAGCGGACGGGATGAGATGTACTCGATGTATTACTTCGGAAATAGAGCTAAAAAGGTGGATAGAACGCCTTGTTGTAGAGCGGTTGGAAGAAAAAACAAAAAGGGTGGAAAAGTTATTACAACAGACTAACGGGGATTATGAAGAGGCACTATACATACTAATGGCTCGCTCGTTAGGGTTAGGCACCAACTCCGACGCGATGGAAGCATTGGCAAAGAGTGTACCTCTGAAAACGCTACTACACCATAGAGACAACCCCGTGCAAATAGAGGCAATGTTATTAGGGCAAGCCGGATTTCTTTACGATAAAACGACAGATAGTGATAGTGAAAAATTTATCAAAGCGACATGTAAAACGGAAGAGGAGTATATCAGAGAATACAAATTCTTAAAAAATAAATTCTCACTTGAGAAACCTAAATACTGCAATTTCAAACTACTTAGGATGCGACCAAGTAATTTTCCTGCATTGAGAATCGCCCAACTCGCCGCTATTATCCATAACAACGAAAATCTTTTCAACAAAATAGTAACTACAGATATTAATAATGTATATAAGATAATTATAAACGAGGTTTCGGACTATTGGAAAAATCATTATATAATAGGTAAAGAGAGCCATAATCACCACTGTAACCTCACGAAAAACAGTTGCAACACCATTATTATCAACGCTATAATACCCTTCTTATTCGTTTATGGCAAACTGAGAAACGACCCCGAGAAGCAAGAAAAAGCATTAAACATATTACAAGAAATAAAAGCGGAAAAAAATCATATTACAGAGCGATTCAACAGCATCGGGATAAAGAGTAAAACTGCATTTGACAGTCAAGCACTGATACAACTTCAGCAACATTATTGCGACGAAAAGCGCTGTTTGGAGTGCCAAATCGGATATGATTTGATAAAAAAATCAAAATAGAACAAGAGACTAAAAAAAGCGGAGAAAGGAATAAAAAATTTCGAGAAAATTATTTATCTTTGCAGATTGGAAGATAAGCGATAATATCTTTTCAAAAATTGGATAAACAGATAGATTGTTTAGCAAAAAGAAATGAAACAATAAAAGGGAAACGGATGGTGAAGGA
Organism: Paludibacteraceae bacterium; assembly: GCA_016292775.1. GTDB lineage: Bacteria > Bacteroidota > Bacteroidia > Bacteroidales > Paludibacteraceae > Aphodosoma. The sequence goes on along the minus strand of JAEDFN010000039.1, from coordinate 9,435 downwards.
TAGCGATGAAATATACATGAAAAGGTGCCTTCAATTGGCATTAATGGCCGAAGGTAATACATTTCCGAACCCGATGGTGGGAGCCGTAATAGTACACCAAGGCAAGATAATCGGTGAAGGGTATCACCACAAAGCCGGGCTGCCACATGCAGAGCCCAACGCGATATATTCCGTGAAAGACCAATCGCTTCTGAAGGATAGCACATTATACGTCAGTTTAGAGCCTTGCAGCCATTACGGCAAAACGCCCCCTTGTGCCAAACTCATCATCGACAAGCAGATACCAAGAGTAGTAATTGCTTGTCTCGACCCTAATCCACTCGTTTCAGGGCGAGGAGTAAAGATGCTTCAAGAGGCAGGTATAGAGGTAAAAACAGGTGTTTTAGAGAGTGAAGCTCGCCGATTGAACCGTCGGTTCATTACCTTTCAAGAAAAACATCGCCCTTACGTAATACTAAAATGGGCACAAACTGCCGACGGATTTATTGACATCGCAAGAGAGGATATCGGAAACGGACCGATAAAAATCAGTAACGGTGTAACAAAAACCCTTAACCATCAGCTACGCAGTACGGAAGGTGCTATAATGGTAGCCACTCGCACGGCACTGCTCGATAATCCACACCTTACTACATCCAAATGGAGCGGAAACAACCCCGTCAGAGTGGTGTTAGACCGAAGAGGTATCATTCCGGAAACAAACAAAATTTTTGACAACAGAGCCACCACCCTCGTTTTCACCACAAAAGAAGGTGCGGAAAAGCACCTTAATCAAAGAAGCAACTATCTGAATCAAAACAAAATAAAGAGCATTCCGGAAACAGACAAAGATTTATTTTTCGAAAAAGGAAACGGCATAAAAAAACTTTTCGAAAACGACAATATAGAGTACATAACCATAGATTTTGAAACCAATATAGTAAAACAAATACTCGATAATCTATACCATTACAACATACAATCGGTAATAATAGAAGGCGGTAGTATGTGGCTAAACACAGTGATAAACAGCGGACTATGGGATGAAGCTCGAATAGAAACCTCAAAAAGCATAATAAATACGGGTATAAAAGCCCCCTTCATTGATGGAATAGAGATAAAATCGGAAATTATAGGGGATAATATCATTCGTATTTTGGCTCCAAAAAAGTGATATGGACATCTTTTTAAATATACTTTACTATTCATTTACAGCGATTTACGCCTACATTGCAATTATTATCATTATCACGATATTGATGGAAAATCGAAACCCCGTCAAATCATTGGCTTGGATAATGATAATGCTGTTATTGCCCATTGTAGGCATAATCTTCTTTATTTTTTTCGGGCAGAATTACAGAAAGAAAAAGATAATACAAAACAAGCTGAAATACTTGCCATTGACCTCCGACTGCATATATGATATCGACAATATCAATAGTGAAGATATGCCGAAGCGATTTCAGAAATTGGCAAAGATGCTACACACAAACGGGGGGTCACAGCTGTTTAACGGAGGAAAAATCGACGTACTCACCACAGGCACAGCCACTTTCGACGCGCTTTTCAACGATTTGATGAATGCCAAAGAGCATATCCACATAGAATTTTACATAATAGAGAACGATGAAGTAGGCAACAAACTCTGTGAAATACTCAGTCAGAAAGCGAAAGAGGGCATCAGAGTAAGGCTTATTTACGACTATCTCGGCGGATGGCATCTACCCCCGTTTTGGAAAAAGAATTTGATAGACTCCGGAGTATTTGTACAGCCGTTTTTAGCCACAAACAGTCTTCGGGGATTATCTATGATAAACTACCGCAACCACCGGAAATTGGTGATTATCGACGGCAAGATAGGCTATACCGGAGGGGTAAATATTGCAGAGAGATACAGAAAAGGGAATCGCCTCGGACGCTGGCGCGACACCTTTATGAGGCTTGAAGGAGCTGCTGTACATGCCATGCAATATAGTTTTCTTGTGGACTGGAATTTCGTTGACGGCAAAGCAATTACAGATAAGAAATACTACCCGGAGCCGGGCTATTATGAGGATAATTTCATACAGATAGTATCGTCGGGACCGGACACCGACTGGCCGACAATAATGCAAGGAATAATATCCGCCATAGCCATTGCCGAGAAAGAGATATTCATCCACACCCCATATTTCATTCCGCCGGATAGCATCATTACCGCATTAGAGACCGCCGCATTATCGGGAGTAGACGTACGCATCCTTACGCCCCAACACAGCGACTCTCCACTCGTATCCGCCGCCAGCAGAAGTTATTTCGAAGAACTGATGAAGTCCGGAATAAAAGTATACTTCTATAAATATAATTTTCTACACTCCAAAGCAATAGTTATCGACAGATGTCTCTCTATCATCGGCACGGCAAATATGGACAACCGATCTTATGAGCAGGACTATGAAATCTCCGCTTTTATTTACGATACAAAAACGGCAGATACACTTGTAGATAACTATTTAAAAGATTTGAATTGCAGTAAAGAACTGAATATCAACCTTTGGCATCACCGCCCAAAGATAAAAAAATTTGCAGAATCATTAGCACGACTATTCTCTCCACTACTATAGCTAAAATACACGGCACACCATCAATACACATAATATTTCATTGAAAAAGCCGGCGGAAATAATTAGTTATTAAACTGTTGTGTATGTCAAAAAAAAATAGTTACTTTGCTATGTTTTTTGAAACGAGAAAAAATCACATGTCATAACATAAATATCAAGCATTTATGAAGGTCATAAAAATCTACTTTACACTATTATTATTACTTGTGGCGAATTATCTATCCGCCTCAATAACAGTAAAAAATGCACAAGGAGTTGACATATATTACGAAATCAACGACTCTTTGAATTATGCAATGGTAACAAAAAGTCCGGGCACATCTTACGAAGGAGTGATTAATATTCCGGAAGCAATCAGCTACAACGGCAAACAATATGCGGTAAGAATCATACAAGACAATGCCTTCCGTGGCTGTATGAATCTCACAGAAGTAACAATACCGAAGAGCATCACTCGCATAGGAGGTCACGCCTTTAAAGGATGCTATGGACTTCGCACTGTGAATTTCAACGCAGTAAGTTGCGCATCGGCATGCACCAAGCAAAACGGAAAAATACTCTCCGCTTTTGAAGATTGCAAAACCATATCACACCTCAATTTCGGAGGCGACGTAATGATAATACCGGAATATGCATTCTGGGGCTGTGAAGGCATTTCGGAAGTAACAATTCCACAGCATGTAAAAGAGATAGGCGGTGGAGCTTTTATCGAATGTGCTTCACTCACCACATTGAATTTCAACGCACAAGAATGTACAAGTATGAGTGTACAAGATAAAGGACGTATCACACCCGCCTTTATCAGTACTCCGATATCAAACCTTAATTTCGGACCATTTGTAAGCGTTATTCCGGACTATGCATTCTTCGGCTGCAACAGTTTGACATCGGTAACGATACCGGAAACAGTAACAAAAATCGGAGGAGGAGCATTCTTAAATTGCAAAAACCTCACCTCTGTAATTTTCAACGCAAGCAACTGCCGTTTGGCACACTCGGTATATAACGATAACATCACGCCATCGTTCAACAACCCTGCTATTACAAGCGTAAAATTCGGCAGCCAAGTTACCAACATCCCAAGTTACATTTTCTGGGGATGTAAAGGTATTACCGACATCATCTTCGAAGCAAGCATCGAGAATATCGGTCAAGGAGCATTCTTCGGTTGCACATCTCTCCGCCAAATAACGATTCCTGAAAGTGTAAAATCGATAGGAGGAAGAGCATTTGCAAATTGCAGCAATCTGAATACCATCTATTTCAACGCTGTAAACTGCGTTAACGTAGTTACCTTCGAAAACGAAAATCCGGTACCTGCCTTTGAAAATCCCGCTTTGACAACAGTGGTATTCGGAGGAAGTGTAGAGCGCATCCCCGATCATGCCTTTTCAAAATGTAGCTCTCTTATAAGCATAACAATTCCGGACTCTATAGAATATATAGGTTATAAAGCCTTCTACGGATGTAAGACTCTCAAAGAGATTACCATACCAAAAGATATCAAGAGCATAGGCGGACTTGCCTTTGCAGGATGTAATAACTTACTTACCGTAAACTTCAATGCAACACACTGCACCGGAGTAACAAAAATTGAAAACGGACTTCACCTCTCTGCATTCCAAAGCTGTACTTCTATCAAAACAGTGAATATCGGCGAGGATGTAGAGATAATCCCCGACTATATGTTCAACGGCTGTGAGGGCCTTGAAAAGATAAACATACCTAAAAAAATACGCTCTATCGGCGGACATACCTTCGATGGTTGTATCAACCTTACCAACGTAATTTACAATGCAGAGAAATGTGAGATAGCCACTACGGTAGACGAAAGAGGACAAACCCTCTCCGCCTTTAGTAACGATGCCATCATCTCGCTCACTCTCGGCAACGACATCAAAGAGATACCGGACTATGCTTTTGCATACTGCTCCAGATTGACCAACATTACATTACCTGCCAACCTTGAAAGAATAGGTAAATATGCTTTTGCCGGATGCTCCGGAATACGCAGACTCACTATTCCTGAGAATGTAAAGATAATTGGTGGCGGCGCTTTTGACGGATGTAGCAACATCAAAGATATGAATTTCAACGCTATCAGCTGCCAAAGCATGGTACAACGTAACGACTCCGGCATCATTCCGGTATTCCAAAATGTGCCTATCGTACGCATAGTATTAGGACCGAAAGTAGAGTCTATTCCGGACTATGCATTCTACGGATGCTATGCTGTAGAGAACATCTCTTTCAACAAGAATATCAAAACCATCGGTCACTTGGCATTTGCCGGAATTAGAGCGATGAAGACCATCACTTTGCCGGAGAACCTGACATCAATAGGTGGCGGATGCTTTATGGACTGCGAAAACTTATCTCAAATCAACTACAACATCATCAGTTGTGACGCCGCTTTCGACCTCACACCGGACAGCACCCTTTATCCATTCTGTGGAAAGAACAAAGTGGAATGGATTGTTTTCGGAAAGAAAGTTAAAACAATACCTGAAGGTATGTTCTACGGAGCTCAAAAAATCACCAACCTTGACATACCACGTACAATAACCAGTATAGGAGGATTAGCCTTTGCAAACTGCCCTGTACTCGAGAGTGTTAACTTCTATGCAACACGTTGTGAATCGGTAAGTAACGTTATCGACGGCAAGATGCGTTCTGCTTTTGAAGGATGTGACAAACTCACTACCGTGAATTTCGACAGCAAGATGGAAGTATTACCGGACTATCTATTCAACGGTTGCAAAGCATTATCACGCGTGGCAGCAATTCCTAAAGGAGTATCTCGTATTGGAAATTACGCCTTTGCGGGATGTGAAGCTTTGAAGCGTATGGTACTTCCTACTACAGTAGTAGCAATAGGCGACGGTGCATTTATGGAGACAGGTATCACCAGTTTCACCATACACGAGTTCCTCACCGAAATAGGCGATGGAGCATTCAGCGGTTGCAAACGTCTCGGAAACGTAATGGTTAAAAAACAGAATGCCGACTTCGTTGTAAAAGGCAATATGCTTTATACAGCTGATTTACGTCGCTTGATAATTTGCCCTGTAGGTAAGAAGATGACAAAAGTAGTTGTGGATAAAAACTGTGAAGAGATTGACCAAGGTGCCTTTATGAACTGCAATACTATAACTGAAGTAGAAATACCACATAGCGTATCACGCATTGGCGCCAAAGCATTTATCGGATGTATGGCTCTAAAGAAATTCACTATCCGCTCGGTAAGAATGCCGAAAACCGATGGCGAAATATTCAGCAACATAAAGATGAATGCAGAACTTAAAGTAGCTCCGGGCACTGCAAGTGATTACATCTCTTCTCCTTATTGGAAAGGATTCAAAAGCACTTCCGAAGTATACAAATAATTTATAATGGTATTATTATGAACTATAGATTTCAAGCATTAAGAATTACCTCCGGAAATCTGTTCTTTCCGGATATCATTGAGATTACGGACGACAAGATTATCATCTTCAAAAACAAATTAATAGGAAGTAATAAATCGATAATCAACCGTGCCAATGTAGGTAGTGTTACTATAGATGTTTCTATTTTCGCTACAATTTTAATCGAAACTAAAGGAGGAGAACGTTATGTTTCAAACGGTTTCACCCGCTCCGACGCAAGAAAAATTCAAGAAATTTTGTTAAATAAATAAGTTTCAACAAAAGAAAATAAAAAAAAGGAGCCGACACTTTATCCTTATTGTGTCGGCTCCCTTTTTTATATCTGCTTAATAGCATTAACAAAAAGCCATTAACCTAAATTATTTCTTATGATATCCACTAATAATTTGGCGGTACCTTCGATTCCGAATTTAGCGGAGTTGATAGAAATATCGTAATTAGAGGCGACACCCCATCCCCCATTAGCATAGAAATCATTATATTCAGCACGTTGTCGGTCTACCTTTTCCATCAAGTTTTTAGCCTCTTGCTCGGTGCAATTATTTCGATTCATCACCTGGTTCACTCTGAATTCCGTATCGGCAGTGATGAATACACGGAAAAGATTTTTATGATTACGCAACACATAATGGGCGCAGCGGCCGATAAAAACGGCACCATTCTCCGACGATAACGCCAATCGCTCCATGGTTTGCGATTGGAGCAAGAAAAGATTATTGGCAGAGAGGGAATTAGTGTTGATAAAAGAGTCGCCGGAAAAGGAACCCCTCAACCCCAAAAAGCCGAGAGCAGATAATTTTTTATTAGCTTTTTCATCGACATTAGAGAAGAAATCCTCACGCATACCGCTATCCCGAGCAGCCTCCGTAATCAACTGTTTATCATAGAAATCATAACCTAATTCTTTTGCCACCAGCTGACCGATTTGCAAACCGCCACTACCGAGTTGTCGTCCTATTGTTATAATCATAATAAGTGCTATAAATTAATTATTAGTTCATCATTACGGAATTTCTTTAAATAATAAAGGAGCATTACAAGGGCAACTATCGTAGCCAATAAATCGCTCAATGGCATAGATATCCATACCCCCGTTGTGCCGAAAAAGAGAGGGAAAATCAGCAATCCCGGCAAGAGGAAAATCAGTTGTCGAGTAAGGGAGAGGAAAATAGATTGGCGCGCCATACCAATACTTTGAAAGAAATTAGAACTCACCATTTGGCACCCTACGACAGGGAAAACCATTACTACATACCTCATTCCAACCACAGCCTCCGAAATCAAATTCTCATCGGAAGTAAATACGCGTGCGATATAATAAGGGAAAATTTCACATATCAAAAAGCCCGTAGTGGTGATGACGGTAGCATAAATGATAGTCATTTTAAGCACTTTAAGCACCCTCTCTTTATTTTGTGCGCCGAAATTATAGCCCGCAATAGGTTGCATACCTTGATTTAACCCAAGCACTATCATCACAATAACGAACACTACCCTATTGATAATTCCATAAGCCGCAATAGCAATGTCGCCGCCATGGTAAAAAAGGGTACGATTAATAACAATTACGATAAGGCATGCTGCAACATTCATCAAGAAAGGCGACATACCGATAGAAAGAGAAGAAAAAACTATACGCTTTTCGAGGCGGAAACCCTTTCGAGTAAAATGCATCACTTTATCTTTATGTGAAAAAGAGATGATAAGCCAAACGAGCGACACTATTTGAGCCAGGATAGTAGCGTATGCGGCACCTGCGATACCGAGGTCGAAAACGAAAATAAAAATAGGGTCGAGGATAGCATTAAGCACCACGGTAAGGATTGTGGCTGCCATAGCTTGCTTTGGCATTCCGGAAGAACGCATAGCGGAATTAAGACCTAAGTAGCAGTGAGTAATGATATTACCACATAGGATAATAATCATATAATCGCGTGCATAAGAGATTGTATTACTACTTGCCCCGAAGAAATAGAGAATCGGATCGAGGAATAACAAAGAGATAACGGTAAACAGAATACCGATTATTATATTTAAAGAGACCACATTACCGAGCACCTTACGCGCGGTATCATAATCTTTTTGCCCCAATTTTACGGAAATCATAGTGCTGGCACCAACGCCGACAAGAGAACCGAAAGCGGCTGCGAGATTCATAAAAGGGAAAGTGACGGCAAGACCGGAAATGGCAAGAGTTCCAACACCCTGCCCGATAAAAATACTGTCTACCATATTGTAGAGCGACGATGCCGTCATCGCAATAATAGCAGGTATTGCAAACTGCCTCAATAACTTACCGATAGACTCGGTACCTAAAGTAGTAGGAAGCATTATTCTAAATAAAAAATATTTTTCACTCCAATATTTCGAGTTCCCTCAAATTATCGGAAATTACATTAATAGAGATAACCAAAACATCATCCGGAAGAATTTCTACAATTTTCTCCGCCCATTCCATAAGGCATAAATTACCACTATCGAAATAGTCGTAAATACCAAAATCCAAAGCCTCTTGTACGTTTTTTATTCTATAAAAATCGAAATGAAAAATAGTATCTTCTGCGGCTTTATATTCATTAACAATAGAAAAAGTAGGGCTATTTACCACATCTTCTTTCACATTAAGTGCCGAGCACAAAGCTTTGATAAGAGTGGTTTTACCTGCACCCATAGGACCATAAAACGCCACAATCTTATTATCTTTCAAATAAGGGAGCAACTTTGTAGCTACAACATTCAAATCGCTTAAAGAATATAGCATTTTCATACCTTGCTAAAAATCTATAATACAAAATATTAGTAATAATACAGAAGGAAAAATCCACAATGCAAAGGTACAAAAAATCAATGTTACTCTCAATAATCAACTGCAAAATAATAGAGTAAAATTGAACCTAAAACAATTTGCTAATAGCTTCGTAAATATCCACAAAACAAATATCTAAAAACTATCATGAATCACACTAGTAATACAATCAATAATTAATAGGAAGAATAATTCTATTAATAGGTACTAAATTTGTTTGAGTATCTTCTATAAAAAAATATTTTTTACAAATTGTTTGAAATTCAGACGAAGAATATACCTTACAGTAATAAATGACATCATTTACAAAAAAAAATTCATCAGTTGTTATATTATTTACATACCAATGTATTTTATTGACATCGTAACAAAGTGTATCATAATTAATATTTGATATACATAATTTTTGGTTAGACAATATTTCATTTTCACTGTCATTCAGATATCTAAAACCATATTTTAATGTATCCTTTCTATTATTTAATACAAGTATCTCATTATTCAATGAATAGGTACATTCACTATATATACATATACTATCTGTATCATTTTTTAAGTATATAATATAAAGGCAAGTAGAATCATCTTTAAATATCAATTTTTCATTAACCACATC
>JAEDFN010000081.1 GCA_016292775.1 Paludibacteraceae bacterium | reverse complement strand
AAAATAGCAAAAATATTCGATATGCGCCCTTATGCTATCGAGCAGAGACTTAAATTGCGTAACCCTATCTACGAAGAGTCCGCCTCTTACGGCCATGTAGGTCGTACCCCTCGTACGGTTACCAAGCACTTCTCTAACAAATTTCACGGCGATAAAACAATGCAAGTGGAACTCTTTACTTGGGAGAAACTCGATTATGTTGAGGTAATCAAAAAAGAGTTTAACCTCTGATTTTTTCTCGAAGTAAATATCTACTTCTAACCCTATATATCTACTTCTAACCTTATGGCGATCGCGGAATTGTAAATGCTCCCTCGAGCAAAAACCCTATATATATCTATCCTTATGGGTTATGATTGTCCGGCATCCGATTGGGTTTATTCCGAGCAGTCATATCCCTTTCTGGGGTAGGGGAGTAGGGATTGTTCGGCATCCGGTTGAGTTTATTCCGAGAAGTTTTATCCTTTATGGGGTAGGGGGGAATTATTAAAGAAGATTTATTTACTTGGTTTATCGAAACGCTTTCGATAAGAAAAAGGGCGTGGAGAAAATTATTAAAGAAGATTTTGAAAAGTATTATAAACAGTAAAAAATTGTATTTTGAAAGAATTATCAAATAGAATGTCGTCCGTTATTGAATGGATAAATGTAGTGGCTATCTGTATGTTAGCAGTTACTCTTATCTTTCCGTCTCAATATCAGATACCGTTTTTTTATATTTATGCCGCTACTACGGCGTTGGATTTTTTTTATAACAAGAGATGGCAGGGAGTACAGCCCTTAGCGAGGTATCGCCTGCTGTTTATTCCGATGATACTATTTTATCTGTGTATTTGGATTTGGCATCCTTTTGAAGAGTCGAATATGCCGATTTTCAAGTACACGGCAGAGAATAGATTGCCGTTTTTAATTTTCGGTTTAATGGGGCTTTTTTCCTTTATTAACCCTCGTTTTAAACCACAGCAACTCGCCCTTTCCATGTCGTTGACCGGTATCATCGTCACCCTCTGGATATTATTTGCAGGTACTGATTTGGCATATAATATGCCACGTGATATCGAAGAGTATCAAAAAGTTTTTATGACTTGCAGAGTGGCGAATTTTGGGTCACACATGACGTTTAATCTATTCTTAAACACCACCTTAGTGCTGTTGATATACAGCTTTTTACATGCAAGTAGCAGATTGTGGACTGCCTTATATTCACTGCTGTTGATTTCGATTTATGTAATATTATTGACATCGGAGGGAAGAACGGGTTTTGTCACTGCCAATGTGCTTATGTCGCTACTTATTTGCTACAAAATATGGAAGTTTAATAAGTATATGTTTGCACCGGTAGTGGTGATATGTATTGTTGCAGGCCTTTTCTTAATCAATAATCAAACGCGATTCAAGCAATTGGATGTCAATACCAACGCAAGGCGCTTTATTTGGAAAACCGCTCTACATGTAATCGGAGAAAAGCCCTTGTTGGGTTACGGTGTGAGTGACGGACGTAAGGCGTATGTCGATTATAGTGTTACTGATGAGGATTTTTGCCAATACTATTTCAGAGGCTTTAGAGAGGAGCGACCTGAGGAGGAACTTTATGTGCATCACCCGCATAATATGTTGTTAAACAGTACTATTGAGTTCGGTATCGTGGGATTTCTGCTTTTCTTATCTCTGTTTATCATGCCGTTCTTTACTCTTAAGGGCGAAAGTAGAATTTACGTAGTGCTGATCTGTTTTACTTTCGGACTGCAGGCGATGATGGAGAGCCCCGGCCAGCATTTGCCGCCAATGATGTATTGTTGGTTCGTATACCTCATCATTCTGTTTTATCATCCTAAAAAAGAGATCATTAAACAATAATTTCGGGTCACAACATCTTTTACTGTTAAAGGAATAATATTTTTGTACACGATAAATAGATGCAGTAACGGCCTGATAACGAGTCATCTTCTCATATATAAAATAATTCGTACACGATAAATAGAGTTATTGTGTACGTTTTTTTTGTCCATCCCCGAAGTGCCGATGCCCACAATATGACGCCTTCCCGATGAATCGAAGCAACGAAATTGATTTTCAATGTCAGTTACGGATTACGAGTTACGCTTTGAGGGTAAATCTATATATGCAAAGTAATAATATTTGCATTTGAAGGTTTGGATAATATTTTTTATCTTGTCACTTAAAAATATTACTCAGGGCATATAGCGGGATAATATCCACATGACGCTCGGAGTTGTCGGCTTTGGGGTCACAATAGACAAATTCACCGAATGGCTCAAGCGAGCTGCGGATGGCATCATGCAAATGGTGTTGGTGCATAAAGATCCACAGACTCTGCATACTCCCCTGCCTGCTGGCCTTAATCTCCACAGGCAACACCATGCCACGATGAGCAATGACATAATCCACCTCAGCCTGACTGCTCTTGCCGGAGTTTTGCCAATAATGCAACTCTGGCTTTATATGGCAGTCCTGATATTTGAGAAGTTCCAAGCCGGCAAACATTTCCGACATTCCACCCTTGTTTACCAAATCCACTTCCGTGGATGTTAACACCTCTGAAGCCGTCATGCCAAGTAACGTCTGCATCACTCCCATGTCAAAAAACAGATATTTTATATAACGACGGTCTTCCTCAGCTCCAAGAGGCACTCCGTTGGCATTGGAATGTACCACAGGGACTACAAGTCCGGCAAGTGTAAGAAGATGCAATGCCTCACGAATAACGGTTGACTTGATGTCATTCGACACCTCTGAGCACACGAACTTGCTTCCCGCCTGCAATGCAACCGAGCGGAGCACCTGACGGAGCAACACCGGAGAGAACCTTTTTTTGTATTTCGAGAAATCATCGTTGTATGTATCGATGATGTCATTGTGCACGTGAGACACCTCTATATAACTCCTCGTCTCAATCCACTCACTTACGGCGGCAGGCATTCCTCCTACCAAATAGAACGCGCGCAACTGGCTGACAAGCTCTTTATGAGCAAGTTCTGTCAATGGACTGCTCGCAGTTGCCTTTCGCTTGTAATCAACGGTTATGTCTAACCCTTGCGCCATCATAAACTCGTCGAACGAGAAGGGATACATATATAAAGAGCGTATTCTGCCCACACCGAAGGAGGGCAGTTCCTCAAGTGCGAATTCCAACAAGGAACCGGCTGCTATGACATGAAGTTCTGGATAATCCTCCTTGAAATACCTGAGTGACATTATTGCCTCTCTTGATGTCTGTATTTCATCAATAAATAACAATGTCTCTCCAGGTAAAATTGGAATACCCGTTGTTCCACTGAGATTTTCGCAAGTTCTTCTCACGTCGATATTCTCAGGAAACAGCTTTCTGAAATCCGGTTGTTTCTCCAGATTAATTTCTAGGAAGTACTTGAAAGTCTTTCCTAATTCTCTTACCGCAGTGGATTTGCCCACTTGGCGCGCACCACGTATCAACAATGGTTTGCGACGAGGGTCTTCTTTCCATTCGCGGAGTTTCTCGTCAATATGTCTCTTGAAATATGCCATATACTTTGCAATTTGGGGACAAAGATACAAATAATTCCCAAAATC
>JAEDFN010000080.1 GCA_016292775.1 Paludibacteraceae bacterium | reverse complement strand
TCCTCGTCCACATCCGGAAGGCTGGAAAGGAAATCCACAGCCGCCAGAAAATCCTCGGTATTGATGTCAGGTGAAGAAGTGCGTCGAGGTTCACCGCCGCTTTCTCCTGTAAAAGAAGGGTCGAAAGCACAAGCGACAAATCCTCTTTCAGCCATCTTCATGGCATAGAGTCCGCTCGATTGCTCCTTTGATGCGCCAAAAGGTCCGCACACCGCAAGACCCATCCTGTTGCCTCCTCTTTTTGGGGTATATAAATCTCCCACAAGTGTGATGCCGTATTGATTCTTGAACTCCACCTTCCGGTGATTGACTGTCTCGCTCAACGGGAATACCTTGTCCCATTTTTCTTCTTTCCTTTTGTCTTGCACATCTTATGCTGACGCATTGGTTGTAAGTGCCATTGCCATCGAAATTACTATTAATAAAAATACTTTCTTTTTCATAATCACTTAGTGAATAAGTTTTCGGGTGCAAAATTACAACAAACGGAACATACACGCTATACCTGAATCGTGGAAAAAATTACCTAAATTAATATTTTTATTATTTTATAAGAAGGACTACAAAATCATTCTCGAATAATAGGAAGACATAACATGCTGATAAATCAAAAATAAAAGGAGGAAATTATTTATTTTGGGGCTAGTAATATATAGAAAAGATTAATGTTAATGATAGATAAAAAAACGGGCATATGAAAACCATACGCCCGCGTAATATATAACAATTGATTATTGATTCAATTATTTAATAAGACCTGATTCGTAAAGAACTTGGTTTGTTTTACGAACAGCAGCTTCTGAAGCAGCAAGTTTTGCTTTTTCATCAGCATTAAGCTCGAGTTCTACAATACGTTCGATACCGTTTTTGCCAAGGATTACAGGCACACCGATCATGATATCTTTCATACCATATTCGCCATCGAGATAAGCGGCACAAGTAATCATCTTGCCTTGGTTTTTGATGATAGATTCTGCAACAGAAGCAGCAGCAGCACCCGGAGCCATCCAAGCTGAAGTACCGAGAAGACCTGTAAGAGTAGCACCACCAACCATTGTAGATTTAACAACTTCTTCGATTTTTTCTTTAGAAAGGAAGTTAGTAATAGGCATACCTTTATAAGTAGCGATACGATCGAGTGGAATCATAGTAGTATCACCATGACCGCCGATTACGATACCTTCTACCTCATTAGCATTGCAACCGATAGCTTGGCTAATGAAATATTTGAAACGAGAGCTATCAAGGGCACCACCCATACCGATTACGCGGTTACGTGGCAAACCGAGAGTTTTGTAAGTCAAGAATGCCATAGGGTCCATCGGGTTGGCTACAATTACAAGGATAGCATTTGGAGAAAATTTCAAGCAATTTTCAGTTACACTTTTTACGATACCGGCATTAACACCGATAAGCTCTTCACGAGTCATACCCGGTTTACGAGGAATACCTGAAGTGATAATAACTACATCAGAGTTTGCAGTTTGTGAATAGTCGTTAGTTACACCTTTCACTACTGTATCAAAACCCATTAATTGTGCAGTTTGCATGATATCCATTGCTTTACCTTCTGCAAAACCCTCTTTGATATCAATAAGAACAACTTCGTTGGCAACTTCATTTACAGCCAACACATTGGCACATGTAGCACCTACGTTACCTGCACCTACAACCGTTACTTTAGACATGATTAATAATTTAAATTTATGTAAATAATTTGTTAATAATTCTATACATTTGGATTATTCCGCTACAAAGGTACACTTAAAAAATGGAATAAAGAAATTTTTCCTTATTATTTTTTTGTCGCACCAATATTTATCAACACACTATAAATCAGTAATATAAAATATTAAAATTATTATTTTCTTCAAAACGGCATAATATTTTCAAGAAAAACCGCTAATAATTTTTCAAAATTTTGCTTGAAACAATCATGATTCGGAAGAATTACGGAAATTATTATCGACATAACTACCGCTATCTATTTTCTTAAAATCTTTTACATATCTGATTCTAAAGAGCAATGCAGCAGTAGATAATCCTCCAATGAATCCCGCCCAAATACCCAACGGACCCCAATTACAAACAAAAGCCAACACATATCCTAACGGCAGATTAATTATCAAATAAGACACAAATGCAGCATACATAGTTATTTTCACATCTTTTATACCTCTCAAAATGCCGGCTCCTACAACCTGCATTCCGTCGAAAATTTGATATATTCCAACGGCAATAAGTATTTCCGCTCCAATTTTAATGACCTCTTTATCTTCGGTAAAAAGGTACATTATCGGATATCGGAGTAGAACGAAGAGCAATCCCATCACCACAGTTACCAGCAAACAAAGGTGCACCGATGCATTAGCAGCCATCTTCATAGAGTAGAAATCACGAGCTCCATACTGGTGACTAACTCTTATCGTTGTTGCATTAGCAATTCCGAGCAGAATAGTAAAGGCTACCATACTAATATTGGAGCAGATTTGGTGACTTGCCATAGCAGTAGCACCTATCCATCCCATCATTATACCAGACAATGAAAAAGCCGACACTTCCAATAAAGTATGTACTGCAATAGGGGTGCCTACTTTATAAAGTTCTTTTTGCTCTTTTATACTAAATAGGTTTGAAAAGCATTTTTGATGATAAATTCTCCAACGTTTTACAAAGCAGAGATAGATAACAAACAGCACCACCAGCATTATACGGGATATCAAAGTAGCAATACCTGCACCAACAACTCCCAACTCCGGGAATCCGAATTTACCGTATATTAATAGATAATTGAAAACGATATTTATCACGTTTGAAGCGAGTGTAATAGCCATAGCTACTGCTGTATTTCCAAGACCTTCGAGCCACTGTTTAAAAACAAAGAAGATGGAATTTGGCAGTAAGCTAAGTATGAGAATAAGGAAATATTGTTTTGCAAAAACCACCACTTGCGGGTCTTGTCCCATATATGGCATAAAGATGCGTACAACGTATAGTATCAATCCTACAACAACAGAAACATATATTGCCATGTACATCATATTGGCAAAGAAACGACTTATTTGTATATTATCACCTCGAGAAAACAATTGTCCGATAATAGGGGTACCTCCCATCATCAATCCGCTGACAAATAAAGAACCGAGTAGAAAAATAGAGGTGGAAAAAGCTACAGCGGCAAGTTCTATTGTACCTAACCTGCCCACCATTAAAGTATCAATAATCTGAACGAAAGTAGTACCCATACTCGACAAGATTATAGGTATTGCGATTTTCAGATTACGGGAATAAAATGGCAAATACTCTTTTACAAACATACAGATTAAGAATTTAGATTTTACATAAAGATTGATTAAGCGCAAAACAAAATAGACCACATAATAAAATATGCGGTCTATTTCAAAATTAAGCTCTCCCTCTTGGACTTGAACCAAGGACCCTCTGATTAACAGTCAGATGCTCTAACCAACTGAGCTAAGGAAGAATACTTTTAAACTATTTGTAGCGAAGAGCTACTTGAGATTGCTCTCCCTCTTGGACTTGAACCAAGGACCCTCTGATTAACAGTCAGATGCTCTA
>JAEDFN010000038.1 GCA_016292775.1 Paludibacteraceae bacterium | reverse complement strand
CCTGTTACTCTTTCTAATATGTCTTCAGAGGTACAAGTTCTAAATTTACTTGAAGTTCTCGATGATTATAAGGATTACCATATTATCTTTACCTATTCCAATTCCGACACCAACTCACAGATAATTATCAAGCGAATTCAAGAGTATGTGGATAAAAACAAGGAACGTTGCATGTTCATACCATCTTTAGGGCAAAGACGTTACTTCTCGGTTCTTAAGTATGTAAAAGCGGTGATAGGTAATTCTTCAAGTGGAATTATAGAGGTACCGAGTTTCGGTATTCCAACACTCAATATCGGAGACCGCCAAAAAGGTCGCATTGCAGCTGGCAGTGTTTTCAATTGTGGGTATTCTGCTAAAGAAATAAAGGAAGGTCTTGAAAAAGTATTAAATTATGGACAAAGAACTATTGTCAATCCTTATTATAAAGAAGGTACTTGTCAAGCCATATTAAAAATTATCAAGAAATATCCATTGGAAAATATAGTACAAAAACATTTTTACGATTTGTAATATGGAAGATATATTGGTGGTTATACCGGCAAGGGGAGGGAGTAAAGGACTTCCCGGCAAAAACATCAAGATGCTGTGTGGCAAGCCTTTGATTGCATACTCCATAGATGTGGCTCGTGCCATTACCTCTGATGAGAATATTTGTGTATCAACAGACGACAAGCATATAATAGAAGTTGTTGAAAGCTACGGTTTGAAAGTTCCATTCGTGCGACCTGCCGAATATGCAACAGATTCTGCTACAACAAATGATGTGCTGTTACATGCAGTTGATTTCTATGAAAAACAAGGGAAGCATTATTCTAAACTCTTGCTTTTACAGCCAACTTCTCCTCTTCGAAAGGTTGAAGAAGTGAAAGATGCTATAGCTCTATATCGTAACGATATTGATATGGTCGTATCCGTGATGAAATCTCATGCTCCGGCTGTGCTTTGCAACGACAATGAAGATGGCTTTGTAGAACTTGTATATAACAAGAAAGCACAAGGCCGCCAGTCTTTGCCAACTTTTTATGAATTCAACGGAGCCATTTATGTGATTAACATTGAAGCTTTGAAAAATAAGGGACTTGCAGGTTTTGACAAAAGAATTAAATATGTGATGCCGAAAGAAACATCTATCGACATTGATGATATATACGACTTTATGCTAGTAGAAAATATACTTAAATTGAAGTGATATGATTACGGAAAACATACATATTATACATCATAAAGAACTCCTTATTAATGCATTAAAACAGATAAACACACTTCCGCCGGAACCGCTTGTTCTTTTCGTTGTTGATGAAGACAACCGCATGGTGGGAACATTAACCGATGGCGATTCACGAAGAGCATTGATAGCCGGAATTTCTGTTAATGACACAGTAGAAAAAGTAATGCATCGTAACTTTAATTTCCTTCGCAAGGGAGTTGATGACGATGTGCAGCATCTTCATCAACAAAGGGAAAAGCAGATGAAACTCGTGCCTATCCTCGATGCAAACGACCATATAGTAGAAATAATCAACCTTGATAAATACATCACCCGTCTGCCTATCGATGCAGTACTGATGGCAGGTGGCAAAGGAGAGCGACTCCGTCCGCTAACGGAGAAGACTCCAAAACCGCTGCTTGAAATAGGGGGCAAATGCATTATCGACCATAATGTCGACCGCCTTATTTCGTATGGTGTGAAGCATATCAACGTAACTATCAACTACCTTGGCGAGCAACTTGATGAACATTTCGCTGCGCCACGTGAAGGTATTCAGGTACGCACCTTCCGCGAGCCGAAATTCTTAGGTACTATCGGCAGTATCAAATATATAGATAATTTCTGTAACGACTCCGTACTTGTAATGAATTCCGACCTTTTTACCAACATCGACTATGAGGACTTTTTTTTACATTTCCAGCGTCATGATGCGGAGATGTCGGTAGCAGCCGTGCCTTATAATATCAGCATTCCTTTCGGCATCCTCGACCTCGATGGCAGAGATATCAAAGGTCTCATCGAGAAGCCGAAATACAACTACTATGCCAATGCCGGCATCTACCTCATCAAGAAACGTGCACTTGCCGAGATACCGGAAGATACCTTCTTCCATGCCACCCATCTTGTGGAGAAACTCATCGCCCAAGGCAAGAGAGTTATCCGTTACCCGCTGAACGGCACGTGGATAGACATCGGTACACCACAGGAGTACGAGAGGGCGAAAGAACTTGTCCGACATCTGAAATAGGTCGTTTTTAGATTAAACAGGTCATCTAAGTTATCTATTTATAGGCTATTTACATAATATCGCCTCCGGTAAATTGGCTGACCCGAATCATTTAAGTAATCTCTTTTTATAAGCTACCTACATAAGCAACTACATAATTTATATAAAAAGTCACCCCAAAAGATTAAGATAATCTTTTGGGGTGATTATTTATAGATGCTGATTAATTTAAATATTATTCAGCGTAAGGCTTAATTTCGAGCATTTCGGCATATTCGTTCCAATCGGGGTCTTTCTCTACATATAGAGTGATAGGCAATACAGGGAAATCGGCAAGTGCGGCATTAAGACGTTCGCCGAAAACCTTTGCGGTACGGGCATAAAAAACCAAAGTACGCTCATTATTACCTGTATAGACACCGGTTAGGATTGCTAATTTATCTTTCTCTACAGCCGTACGTATTGCTTCTTGGGCTTTGTTCATCACATCAGCCTCTTTCTCTGACGGCATACCATTGGCAGCAGGCTCATATTTCCAATAAATCTCCACCCTTTCTTTCAGTTTTCCGCAATTACGAAACGCCTCGATGTCGTCTCTTCCGGTGATAAAAATTGGTTGTTCAGCATCATTAAGGGCCATCCCACTGAACCATTTATCAGTAAGTACCATAGGGCGAATCGTTAAATTTCCCAAGCGAGGGCACTTGCACCGAGGATAGCGGCATCACTCTCTTTCAAGCTGGAGAAGAGCACTTTAACCTTACCCCTCCAGAGAGGTAATACACTATTTTCCATACTTGCCACAATAGGTTTATAGAGCAAATCGCCCGCTTTAGTGAGTCCGCCGAAAAGGATTATAGCCTCAGGAGCACTGAAAGCAATAAAATCGGCGAATTTCTCTCCGAGGATTTTTCCGGTGAAATTGAAGATATCGATAGCGAGTTCATCACCTTCAACAGCAGCCTCATAAACATCCTTAGAAGTAATGGAATCGGCAGGGATATTGCGGAGCGAAGTCTTACGGTCGGTAAGTTCTATTAGCTCACGAGCAGTGCGAGCCACACCGATAGCGGAAGCATAAGCCTCGAGGCAACCGGAGCGACCGCAAGCACACATTCTGCCATTATTACGAACGGCACAAGTATGACCGAGTTCGCCGGCAAAACCATCATGGCCGTAAACTACATCACCATTGATAACGATACCGGAACCGACACCTGTTCCGAGAGTAATCATAATAAAATTCTTCATACCACGAGCAACGCCATAAGTCATCTCACCTACTGCCGCCGCATTGGCATCATTAGTGAGTGCTACCGGCAATCCCGTAGCTTCTTTAAGCATTTTTGCAAATTCTACGGTACGACCTTTTACCCAAGTGAGGTTTACTGCCGCCTCTATATTTCCGGTATAATAATTGGCATTCGGGGCTCCAACGCCTATTCCGCGTACCTGATCTATCGGATATTCACTACCGAGTAGAGTGAGCACGGCAGAGCTGAGATCTTTAATAAATTCTTCAGGGGTAGACTGAGTATTACTGCGCACCACCGCTTGTTTCAACACATTACCACGAGCGTCTACAACACCGAATTTCGCTGTTTGCGCGCCTATATCAATTCCAACAACATATGGTTTTTCCATAATCACTATTATTTACTATTTATATTAAATTTTTTACAATCAATACGTTTGAAAAAAACGAATCAGGATTATTCTACAGGGATATCCTTATTCACGTTTTTGCTACCGAAGATGGCATACCAGAGCATATAAATAACGCCGGCGAGGACTACGAAATAGCTTGACATAAAGCCCACTTTGTCGGCAACAAAACCCTGAAGCAGAGGAAGA
The DNA here is from genome assembly GCA_016292775.1 of Paludibacteraceae bacterium. Classification (GTDB taxonomy): domain Bacteria; phylum Bacteroidota; class Bacteroidia; order Bacteroidales; family Paludibacteraceae; genus Aphodosoma. The sequence goes on along the minus strand of JAEDFN010000038.1, from coordinate 13,325 downwards.
AGTCCGCCACCGCACACCATCATCATAAATATACCGGAAGCACGAGCGGTATATTTACCGAGACCCTCTACAGCGAGGTTAAAAATACTACCCCACATCACGGAAGTACATAAACCGCAGAGCACAAGGAAGATAACATTGACCGGCACCTCGGCAAGACCGAAAGAGATGTCGGACTTAAACACGGGCATATTCACCATTGTTTGTGGCATAAAAATAGCGAGGAGCACCAATATTGAGGCGCAAACAGTAGTGAAAACAAGCATGTGTTTACTTGTAAATTTTGCTGCCACGGCGGCTCCGATAAATCTGCCTACGAGCATCAAGAACCAATAGGTGCCCACAACGGTACCTGCCACAGCGGCATCAATAGCCAATCCACCCACAGTTTCTTGAGAAGTGAGGAATAGATTCATGATATTCGGAATTCCAACCTCAACACCTACATAGATGAATATTGCTATTATTCCTAAATTGAAATGGCGGAAAGAGTAAGGTGAATGAGGTTGTTTTTTATCATCATTATGTTGCAAATGCGGCTCAGGGATATTCATAAAGAATAGCACGAGAAAAGCCAAGAAGAAGATGCCCATAGCGAGAAAAAGAGCAGGGGTAGCATCGGAAATTCTGGCACGAGCCGCATCGCCTATCATAGCGCCGACAAGCACGGGAACAATAGTGGCACCGATAGAATTACAGCAGCCACCTATCTGCAACAATTGATTGCCGCGAGCACCTCCGCCACCGAGGGTATTAAGCATCGGGTTGACAACGGTGTTGAGCATACACATGGAAAAACCCGACACAAAAGCGCCGCATAGATATACGGGAAAACTTGATATCATTCCGGATAAATAGCTGATGCCAACGCCCACAAACCCGACTACAATAGCAGTAAGAGCCGTTTTTTTGTATCCGATTTTTTGAAGCATCATTCCGGCAGGAATACCCATGCAGAGGTAAGCAATAAAATTGGCGAAATTACCTAATTGCGACAAGAAATTGGACATCTCGAATTGATTTTTTACTATGACAGCCATCGGATTTTGAAGGCCCGTCACGAAAGAAATCATAAAAAATAGAGCAAACATCATCACTATAGGGATGATATATTTTTTATTTTGATTTTCCATAATAGTAATTTTTAAAGATATTACAAGTTATTTTTCAAGAAGATATTAAACCTGGTATAGAGGTGAAGACGTGTATCTGCACCAAGGATACTATGGTTTTTATTAGGGTAGATTTGCATTTCGAATTGTTTACCGGCTTTAACGAGTTGCTCCACATAAAGCATAGAATGCTGTATATGTACGTTATCATCGGCAGTACCATGGCAAAGTAATAGTTTGCCTTGAAGTTCGCCGGCTTTAGAAATCAAGCAGCTGGCATCATAACCTCTATCATTGAGTTGAGGAGTAGACATAAATCTTTCGGTATAAGCAGTATTATAGAGGCGCCAATCGGTAACGGGAGCCACAGAGATACCGGCTTTAAACACGCCATTGCCATAAGTCAAGCAATTTAGGGTCATAAAACCACCGAAACTCCATCCCCAAATAGCGATACGCTCTGCATCGATATATTGCTGCTTTCCAAAATATTTAGCAGCTTCTATCTGGTCTTTCGTTTCGAGATTACCGAGATTCCAATAAGTACAAGTACGGAAATCGTGCCCTTTAGCACCCGTACCTCTACCATCAACACATGCCACTACATAGCCCTCCATAGCGAGATAGAGTTCCCAATCAGGGCGGAAACGATTTAAAGCCTCTTGGCTGTCGGGACCTGAATATTGTACCATCACGAGAGGATATTTCTTATTAGGGTCGAAATCAGCAGGTTTTACTATCCAACCATGCAGATGAACCCCTTCGGAAGTGTTGAAATCGATAAACTCTTTTGCCGGGAAATGATAGCTGTCAAAAAGGGCTTGAATATCATTATTCTCTATAATAGTGCGTAATTTACGACCTTTTATATCGCAAAGAACGGTGCTATTTGCAGTAGTAGTATTGTGGAACTGACTGATAATAAATTTATTACCTTTTGTAAACAAGGCAGAGTGAGTACCCGGGCGAGGGTCGAGATTTACGATAACGCCTTTTTTATCAACGGAATAAACGTGGCGCTGTGACGGGTGCTCTTTGGCTGCTTGGAAATAGGCAATACCCTTCTTTTCATCATAAGAGTAGAAATCGGTAACATCCCATTCTCCCTTAGTAATTTGGCGCTTGAGATTTCCATTAGCGGAATAGTGATAAATGTGGCGATAACCATCTTTTTCACTTAAAATAATAAAGCTGTTATCAGAGAGGAATGAGATCTTCTTATAATTTTGATAATCAACATAAACCTTATCGTTCTCGCTTAGCAAAACGGAGCTGACTCCGGAACGAGGATTAACATTAAGCACTTCGAGGTTTGTTTGCGTACGATTCAATCGCACCACGATAAGTGAGTCATTGCCATTGCTCCATTTTAAGATAGGGAAATATATATCATTACCCTCACCGCACTCCATTTGAGTGGTTTTACGGTTTGGAATATCATAAACATGAACGGAGACTGTAGAATTTGTTTCTCCGGCTTTTGGATATTTGTAAGTATATTGCAGGTCGTAAGGGTGTGCATACCAGTCGAAAGAGAACATTTTTATAGCACTTTCATCGAAACGTATCCAAGCAATACGGCGGCTATCAGGGCTCCATTCAAAATATCTGTTTGCACCGAACTCCTCTTCATAAACCCAATCCGGTGTACCGTTTATGACACGATTTTTTTCGCCATCGGTAGTTATAGCCGACACGGTATTATAGTCTAACTTTTTCAAGTACAAGTTGTTGTTATAAGCAAAAGCCACCATTCTGCCATTAGGGGAGAAAGAAGCCATCTGTTGCGGTTGATGCTCTGTACTCAGCGGTTGCAACTCATTACGGGCAATTTGAAATACATAATAATTCGTAGTAAAAGAGCGGCGATAGATAGGAGTAACCGCAGTATGAATAAGGATACGTGTTTCTGCGGCATCAAATTCGTAACCGGCAATTCTATCAAGAGAGCAGCCTTTTGCTGTTTCCACGTCAAAAACAGTATCTACAGGGGCACCTGTTTTAAAACTATAAGCAATAATTTTCTTATTATCCCCCGAGAGCATGGTGTATCTATTGCCATCATTCATTGAATAGATTTCACCCATCATTTTTGCGCGATATTTACCTGAAGTAAATTCCTTTAGAAATTTCTCAGACAAAGGATTTTGTTGTAAACTATTATTAGCTGTAGCGGAAAAGAGAGTGCACAGCGAAAAGCAAAGTAAGAATATTCTGTTTAAGTGTTTCATTATTATATAGTTGTTAGTTATTATCAATTGTCAATAAAAAGTATTTTAGCCACATCTTTCTTTTTACCATCGGCAGAGAGGCAATGGGCGAAATATACACCCGGGGCAACTTTTTTGCCGTTTTTAGTGCAACCATTCCAAGTAGCCACGGCTCCATTTGACGTAGTTTCAAAAATCACATTACCATTAACATCCGAAATTCTGACAATAGTGCCATCGGTAAGTCCGCCGATAGTGACCATACCGGTAAAACCGGGGCGTACGGGGTTAGGATAAGCCCTAACATTAGAGAACGATTTATCGATGTCGGGCACTGCATCCGATTGGTAAGAAACTATTCCAAGGTCGGTGCCGAAGAAAACCTCGCCCGTACTCTCATCGATGACGAGAGAGATAACATTATCGGAAATTAAAGGGGAATTTGCGGTAGTAAAATTATGAATAGTATTCTGCCCGTCGTCCGAAACGAGGTAAACGCCGGATGAAGCCGTAGCTATCCACTTACGATTTGCCGCATCTACGGCAATAGCATTTATCTGTTCTGTACCAAGCAGATAGTCGGCAAGATTAGTACCATCGTTTCTACCTATTTTTATTCTGCGGCAGCGATAATCGGCATCAAAAATTTCGCTAAGCTTTTCGAGTACAATGATTCCGGAAGTAGTACCCACCCAGATGACGCCGCTTTTATCTTGAGCGATGCTTCTAACTTTATATGAATTGAAATGTATTGCTTTGTTATCTTGATCGTAGAGCAAAGAAATAGTACGGTATTTATCATCGCTCATATCGGAAAGAGTACCCGCATCATCAAAAACAAAAATCATGGATTTATCGCTGGAGCGTTGATACCTTTCGCAAAGTACAAATTTCTGATTCGGATTGAAAGTATTAATCAGTATATCCTTTACCGTAGATGCCTCTGCAACACCGGGATAAGACATCCGATGAGTATTTCCTTCAGCATCCATATATTTTATAGGGCAATCTCCGGAGTTAAAGAACCAAAGGTTTTTTTGTTCGTCATAAGCGAGAGCATCAACACGCATATAGTAGTCGCGCTGTGACGCATCATTCGGGAAAAGCGTCTCGATACCACTATTTGCATAGGTATGTAATTTGTATAAAGTATCGCCACGAAACTCATACAACCCATATCCGTAAGAGGCTGCCCAGAAATGAGTTACATCATCGGGGTCGGCAACCACATCCACCAAATCCTGACAAAGTGTAGTAGGAGAGGCAAACCTCAACATATAGTTTGAGATATTATTCCATGTACCATCTTCATGAAAAGAGATGTAGCCATCCATATTATATTGCACAGCAAATCTGCCTCCCGGCACGGAGAAAACTCTGCCATCGGCATACCTCAATCGCCAGGCATTATGCGATGCCGGACCATTTAAATAAATCTCTTCTTGAGTATCATCTTCGGTATATATAGCCACCAATTTATTCTCGGTAACATACCACAAAATATTATTATCGGGGTCGAAAACGGCATCGAAAAGAAAAGGAGCAATAGGAGTATAAGATACAGAGCCGTAAGTAGATATAGAACTATAAATGTTTTCTATAAAAAGTAAACCGCCATTAGAATATACTCGACGTACATTATTAGCCATAACAGACCAAGAGTTGTCGGCTATAGAATTATCCAAATAGTAAAGAGTATTATCTTCTTTAACGAGGTAGATATTATTTTGGATGGTAGTCATCCCGATATTCTTTTTTGCAATATCCGGATTTGAAATGGAGTTCCAATTATTATAATTAAGGAGGTTTACACCGGTACGAGGGGCAAATTTAACATCGGTAGGAGTAACAGCAAAAATAACGCCCTCTTCTACACGTACATTGTACACCGGCACCTTATCGCCCTCATCGCCAAGTACATAAGTACCTATCACCTCTTGCTTACCCATATCTAACTCCACTATACCGAAATCGCATGCCAAGTAAGCTATACTACCGAAAAAAGATACATTATTGATAGCTTTGCTACCACTCATATTCTTTTTTGCTATGTCGCTGATATTAATCACGATGCCATTATCAAACAGGATATCTATATTTGAATTGGCATAGGCAATAAAAAGTGCACCGAAATCTTTGGCATATTCGATAAGTCGCACATCAGAATCATTCAACCCCGTAAGAAAGCCGTATTGACGCATTTCAAACGACTCTTTATCAACAGAAAAAAGATTACCCGTCGACACGCCATAGACCACATTCTTAGCCAAAGCAATATCATTTACAGCGGCATAAGAAGTATGAATACGCCAAGTGCCCATCGCTGTATATTGAGAAAAACAGAGGATGGATAGATGAAGAAAAATAAATATGACAATATATCTATAACGCATTACTTACAAAATACATCCGGCTCAAAGAAATATATTCTTATAAATCAGGATATTATTAAAGATTATTAATAAAATCGACAAATTTTCGGATAGCTCTGGCACGATGAGAGATACTATTTTTCACCTCAGAAGGGAGCTGAGCGAAAGTGAGGTCGTAACCATCGGGCACAAAAACGGGATCGTAACCAAAGCCGTTTGTACCACGGCATTCGTCGATGATAACGCCCTCTATTTCACCGCGAAAAGAGTAAGATTTATCATTAATCAAGGCAGTGATAACGGTAACGAATTTAGCTCTACGATTTTCGACACCCTTAAGATTATCAAGGAGTTTAGCCACATTACGTTTATCATCGGCAGGTTCGCCGGCATATCTTGCTGAAAAAACGCCCGGAGCGCCATCAAGAGCCTCAACCATCAAGCCCGAATCATCCGCAATACACATAGTAAAATCACTTACTCTTGCACGAACAAAATCGGCTTTAAGAAAAGAATTCTCCTCAAAAGTGTTTCCATTTTCCGGAATTTCTTCAAAAAGATTAATATCGGTAAGAGTTTTTACCTTGACAGAATCACCCAAAATATTGCGTATCTCACTGGCTTTATGTGCATTATGTGTGGCAAAAACTATTTCTTTCATCATTTTATTACTCCATTTTACAAAAACTTCACAAAGATACAATTTTATTTTTATATTATTGCTGTATAGAAAATGAAAAGGTAGAATAGTTGCTTGAAGAGACTACTTGGGGCGAAAGACGGGAGGTGGGTGATGGTGCAAATGAAAAGGTAAGATAGTTTCTTGTAGAGAGTAGAAATAGAGATTATAGAGGGTGATGTGCTCTATTTCGATAATTATTCGTAACTTTGCAGTTTGAAAAGTATTAAAATTTATTTGATGATGAAGAAAAAGGTTTTTCTAACAGGTGCAACAGGTCATATGGGCTGGGCTACAATGAATGAATTTTTGCAGTATCCGGACCTTTTTGAAGTGACAGTGCTTGCACGACCATCGAAAAAAAACCGTAAATTATTATCCGCTTACGGCGAAAAAATAAAAATAGTATGGGGCGATTTAACCGTTTATGATGATGTATTACGAGGCGTAACGGGGAACGACTACGTACTTCATGTTGGTGGATTAGTATCTCCACAAACCGACTACTACCCGAATCGCACCCGCAGGGTAAATCGTTTAGCTGCAGAGAATGTAGTAAAAGCCATTCTTGCCCAACCGAATAACGAAGAGATAAAAGTATGCTATATCGGATCTGTAGCACAGACCTCCGACCGCAACGAACCAATACATTGGGGTAGAACCGGAGACCCTATATGCATCTCCGTTTACGACCATTACGCAATATCAAAAACGATAGCGGAACGTATTTTTGTTGAAAGTGGTATAAAGCACTGGGTATCTTTACGCCAATCCGGAATCCTTTATCCCGAGATATTGAAAAATATCGACCCGATAATGTTCCATGTGCCACTAAGAGGTGTACTTGAATGGGCGACAGTAGAAGATTCTGCCCGCGCAATGGTCAACCTATGCAGATTCGACCTGCCGGAAGATTTTTGGTGCAGATTCTACAACATCGGTTCGGGACCTGATTATCGTCTGACGAACTATGAATTTGAATGTAAATTATTAAAATCAATAAACTGCCCTTCGCCCGAGAAAATTTTCGACACTAAATGGTTTGTACTCCGCAACTTCCACGGGCAATGGTATTCCGACTCACAAGTATTGGAAGATTATCTGCACTTCAGAGCAAATATCCCCGTAGATGAATATTTCAAACAGATGAGTGAGAAATTGCCAAAATATTTCAAACTTGCCAAGATAGCACCCGCCCCTATCATCAAGATGGTAATGAAGCAGATAGCAAATAAGGATATTTGGGGCACACAAAACTGGATAAAAACGGGCAATCAAAACAGAATCAATGCTTACTACGGCTCTATGGAAGCATACAACAGTATAAAACCATGGGAAGAAGCCGATTTGAGTCGCCCGAGTGATGTGCAAACGCTATTAAACCACGGCTTTGACGAAAGCAAACCTCGTGAGGAATGGACAATAGAAGATATGCAACAAGCAGCAGCATTCCGCGGTGGCAAATGCATAAGTGAAACGATGGTTAAAGGAGATTGGAGAACACCCCTTGAATGGGAATGCCAATTCGGTCACAGATTTAAAGCTTCGCCCGCTCTAATACTTCTCGGCGGACATTGGTGCCCGGAATGCTTGCCTACTCCATGGAACTACGACGAGATTGCAAAAGGAAATCCTTTCTTCGCTCAAGTATGGACTCCTCTTCACTCTCCCGACGAACACAACTTCTACGATGAAAGTATTTTCGACGGCTGGGAGAAATAAATACCGAAAAAAATAAACCTAAACAACTATATTCAGTCAAAATAAAGCACAATAAAACACCTAAGAATATTTCTTTGCGATGGCTGTTGAAGTGTTACTAAAAAACATTTCAAATGAAAAAAAACCTAACAATCTTATTTTTATTTTTTATCGCATGCCATATCATTGCCCAAGAGAGAATAGTACCGCTACGCTACGGTGATATGGAACAATGGACGGTACGTTACATAAAAGAGAGCAAACTCTTGGGAGGAAAAACAAAACAACTATATGTTTTGGCGGCGACCGACACTCTTCATGGCAACCAGCCCTATGACTTTAGTAAAACGATATGGGGAATAAGTAATGCTTATGCCAATGTAGCGGGCATTGCAAAAGCGGCCTGCACTACACAACCCGACAAACGCGGCAAAGGAACATGTGCCAGACTCGACACTCGTATCGAAACCGTTAAAGTATTGGGGATGATAGACATACAAGTATGTATTGCCGGAACACTTTTTTTAGGCGAAGTTAACGAGCCGGTAAAAAGTGCCAACGACCCGTATGGAAGTATAAATATGGGAATCCCTTTTACCGACAAGCCGAAAGCATTGATGCTCGACATCAAAGCAAAGGTGAATCCGGAAAGAAAAGTTATCAAAGCATTAGGACTGGGAATGTCGGAGATTGAAGGGCATGACGAACCGGAGATTTACATCTTCCTACAAAAGCGATGGGAGGAAAACGGAAAGATTTATGCAAAAAGAGTAGGCACTGCGCGCCACAGATTTGCAGAAAGCATTCCGGAATGGAGAAACGACTACCGCGTGGATATCAACTATGGCGACATCAGCAAAGAGAGTTATTTCAAGAAATACATGGGGCTATTTCCCGATGGGGGACAATTCAAAGCCCGCAATTCACAAGGCAAGATAACCACTATTAATGAGGTAGGATGGGCTGATGCCGACGAAACACCTACACATGTAATTGTGATGATAACTGCCGGTTGCTACCCCGCCTTCTACGGTTGCCCCGGAAATGCCATGTGGGTTGACAACATTCGCTGGATATACTAACCGACGATTATGCCGGTTTGACAATAAACACTTATAATAATAAAGTCCGTAAGCTATTATTACTTACGGACTTTATTATTGTCTTAACTATTAAACTAATTCACAACGTAAGGGAAATTATAATTTCTCTAACAATGTTTTGCTCGCTTTAAATTTAACTGTTTTGCGGGCAGGAATAGTAATTTTTTGACGGTTAGATGGGTTGATACCTTGACGCTCAGGTTTGTTTTGTACTGCTAAAGTACCGAAACCTAAGATAACTGTAGACTCATCTTTTTTAAGATTTTCAGTAAGGATGTCAAATAAATTACCTACAATTTCTTGAGCATCTTTTTTTGTAATGTTGCTACGCTCTGCAACAGCTGCAATTAATTCTGTCTTTGTCATAGTTATGATATTAAAGTAATTAAATATTTGATTGTCATTATTTTCTATTTTTACGAGACAAAGGTAAAGCATTTTTTTTGATTGTACAAGAATTCGTAACAAAAATTTTAATTTTTAACAAATAAAATTTGCACTATTTCTTCAATAAGATTGTCGATGCTTTCTTAATTCAAAAATATAATGTAACTTTGCATCAAGATATGGAATTGATGCAGAAAACACAAAATATTATATATCAACACATTATACATTCAAAATCATAAAACTAAAAAAGAAAAAATATATTATATATATGAATAGCAGAATACCGCCTATAACACTAAATTTAATTATAATAAACGTAATTTTTTGGCTTGTAGAGGTGATAATACCTTCAAAATTTGGCATAGATATCGTAGAATTATTAGGATTACACTACTGGTTAAGCGAAAAATTTCACTTTTATCAGTTGATAACAAACATGTTTTTACACGATCCTTCCGGGTTATCACACTTAATCTTCAACATGTTCGGTTTATTTATGTTTGGAAGTGAAGTAGAGCAAATGTGGGGAGGCAAGAAATTCTTATTCTTCTATTTTTTCACCGGAATAGGGGCATCAATAATCCAAGAATTATCGTGGATGATAGACACACACTCTCTTGTAACCGCCTTTAATACAGCTATTGCCGAGGGTAACGGCACTGCCCTTTTGCCTTTTGAGCACATGTTTACAGGGGGAGGGTCTATTTCAAATGCAACCTTATCGAATATTATAAATTTAAAAGCACAATTTTTATCATCATTCATATCTATAGGGGCATCCGGAGCACTTTTCGGAGTACTTCTTGCCTTTGCATGGCTATTTCCGGAAGCCAAGATGGGCATAATATTCTTACCTATAATGATACCTTCCAGGATTTTTGTGGCAATATACGCTGTTGTAGAGCTCTTCTTCGGAGTGGCAAATTTCGCTTTCGACTCGGTGGCACATTACGCGCACTTGGGAGGTATGATCTTTGCTCTGATAATCATTTTAATCTGGAAAAAATTCGGTAATCTATATTCTCGTTGGTAAATTATGGACTTAATAGAAAAATTAAAAAACGGATACAAACAAGGAAATGTATTTACTAAGTTGATTTACATCAACATTGGCATCTTTTTGTGCGGAAAAATATTGTTTGCAATACTCAATAAATTCATTGGAATAGGTTGGTCAACATGGATTGAATTGCCTTCAAAATTCGACTTATTCCTCATGCAGCCGTGGAGTATCATCACATATATGTTTCTCCATCTGGATTTTATGCATATTTTCGGAAATATGATAATGCTCTTCTTCTTTGGCAAATTCATTTTAGAGTTTATCAACGAAGAGAAAGCATTAGCTTTATACATTTTTGGAGGTATAGGTGGAGCCGTTGTCTATTTATTGGCATATAATCTGATACCGTATAGTAATTTTACAAACAACTGCTACTTAATCGGGGCATCAGCGGCGTGCTATTCGCTACTGACGGCGGCGGCTGCCATGAAGCCTGAATACTCTTTGAGGTTGATGTTTATCGGAGAGATAAAGCTCAAATGGATAGCAGCGATTTTTATCGGTATCGTATGTTTCAACCTTCTCACGGGGGACAATCAAGGTGGGGATATTGCTCATATCGGTGGATTCTTGTTCGGATACATCTACGGCGCTTGTTATGCGAAAGGAAATGATATTCTAAAGCCTTTCAACGTATTAGCCGAAAAAATTACCGCTCTTTTCAGCAACAAAAAAAGGAAGCAAAAAACTACAGCAAGGTCCGGATACCACTTCCAAAAAGGGTCTCCTATTAAGAGTGATGCGGAATATAATATGGAAGCTAAACAAAGACAACAAAAAATAGATATTATCCTCGATAAAATTAAGAAATACGGATACGAAAGTCTTTCACAAGATGAGAAAGAAACCCTTTTTAAATCTTGATGATATCATTACTCATAATCCGCATTTATAATTATTTTTTACCATGACCAAAAGAAAAACAAAACAAAAATCTAAATCCGCCTTCTCAATAATATTAGCGAACGTTATCTTTACTATCTCACTGATATTATTAATACTTACTATATTAGCACCCTTTACCCCTCCTCATATCATTGCAATACCGGCATTTTTGGGTATTGTAGTAGTGCCGATATTGGTATTTACAATAGCAGTAATCATATTTTTAGCCGCAATAAAGCATTATCGTTTTTGCATAATATTATTGATATTTACCCTTATTTCATTTCCATTATGGCGAAAATCGCTAATAATAAATTTCACGAAAACGGAGCAGATCGAGGAGTGCGATACGGAAGTAAAGGTGATGACGTATAACGTAGAAATGTTCTCCACATACGAGCAATACGTAGAGTGCTTCAACAATATCAAGGCGTTTATCTTTAAAGAAGACCCCGACATTGTTTTCATTCAGGAATTCGGCTATTTCAAAAGGCACAGCAATAAAAATTACAACAGCCGAGCAATAGAGCAATATTTTAATAGCAAATACCCCTACCGGCATCTGTGGTATAAGAATCAAACTACACGTCAGGAGCACGGGATATTAGTGCTTAGCAAATATCCACTTACAAATAAGCACAAGTTGGAATACGACTCAAAAAATAATGTAAGTACATATTGTGACGTAACTATCGGGTGTAAGACGCTTCGATTAATCAACAACCACTTAGAGAGTTATAAATTATCGAACGATCAAGTCAACCTACATATAAAAGATAAAGAAGCCCTCTATTTCAGGATGAAAGAGGCGATGACGAGCAGAGCAAGCCAGGCAAAGAGTATCCACGAAGTGATAGAGAAGAGCAGTTATCCCGTAATTGTGGCAGGAGATTTCAACGATGTGCCGATGTCTTATTCATATCATATCATATCACAAGGGCTGAATGATGCATATGTAAAAGGGGCAAAAAGCGGATATTATTACACTTATCATAAAGGATTTGCATTATTCCCGATTGACCATATCTTGGTAGATAAATCGATAAAAGTAATCAGTTCGAAAGTAATAAAAGTGGATTATTCCGACCACTACCCTATCGTCACCACCCTTTGTATTTCTAACAAATAATCGGCACAACGCGTAATTTTTTCGATATTATAATGAGTTTACAGCCGGTTTTTACCTAATAAAAAGGCTAAATATCAAGCGATAAAGTCCATTGTGAAATAGATAATCAGCTGATTTACAGAAGCAAATCAAAGTAAGAGATTTTTTACAAAAAAATCATTGTGGAATAAAAAAGAATTGTTACCTTTGCATCTGCAAAAGGGGCTCGAGAGAGGGCTTCGAAAAGCAGATAAAAATAATGCGAAAATAGCTCAGTTGGTAGAGCACAACCTTGCCAAGGTTGGGGTCGCGGGTTCGAGTCCCGTTTTTCGCTCAAGCTTGTTAAAGCGACGGGTATGAACTCGTAATGAATTTTAAGAATTCAGCCCGGATGGTGGAATGGTAGACACGAAGGACTTAAAATCCTTTGGCCATTGCGGCTGTGCGGGTTCAAGTCCCGCTTCGGGTACAGAAAGAGACAGATCGTAAAAAGGTTTGTCTCTTTTTTTATTTTTACCCTACTTCAACATAGAACTGCAATTTTCCGGCAGATGAGAATAAATAGTCGACACTGAAATTTAACATAAATAATTGGTTATTAATAAAATAGTTGCGATTTCTCTTGCATATATCCACAATTTTATGTTACTTTGCACTCGAAAACCTTGCAGAAAATCCAAGTTCGTATGATAGGAAAATCGC
>JAEDFN010000037.1 GCA_016292775.1 Paludibacteraceae bacterium | reverse complement strand
TTTATACATAATGCACCCCAAAAGTTTTGTGTCTAACTTTTGGGGTGCACTTCAAACTTGAACCTCGGGGCATTATTTTTTACAATAATGTGATGATATATCACCAGTCGATAAATCAAAAACAGTTTATTTTGCGGATTGAAGTGGAGATGCTTGAGTATAAGTGCGAGCACCAAGTTCTTTATCAATCATATAAAGACCGAAATTATTACCCTCAACAGCTATTAAGTTATTAATAATTGTACGGGCATTTTCTTCCTCTTCAACTTGCTCATCAATAAACCATTTTAGCATACTTTGAGTTGCAAAATCTTTTTCCTCTGTAGCTATATCATACAAATTATGAATCAAAGAGGTAACTTTTTTCTCATGAGTAAGAGTAGCTTCAAATACTTCTCGAGGAGACACCCATTCCGTTTCCACCGCATCAATAGGTTTTAAAGTAACGTTACCGCCACGAGAAATTACATAATTAAAGAAAATTTGAGCGTGATCTTGCTCCTCTTTAAATTGAACATAGAACCAATTTGCCATACCCGGTTTATCAATCTTATGGCAATAAGCCGACATTGACAAGTAAAGATATGCTGACCAAAATTCAGCATTAATTTGAGCATTAAGAGCTTCTTCTACTTTTGCGTTCATCATAATTCAAGTGTTTTTAAATATTGTATTTTCGAGGCAAAAATACGAATAAAAACATTACTATGTACTACTTTTCAAAAAAAATTTTTTCAACTAATATATATACGTCAAAATCAATATATTAATACTCTTCTTTATCTATTTTATTACGCCAAACATCGAATGCTTTTATTGCTAAATCTCTATCATGTTGTTCGGATTTTATCTTACGACAATCGATATTTTTAGCAAGTTCGTCGTAAATAAAAGAGTCGTCGAACCCTATATTTGCAGCATCAATATGCGTATTTGCGTAATAAATAGTATCGATATGAGCCCAATAAATGGCACTCAAGCACATAGGGCAAGGCTCACAAGAAGAATAAATTTCACATCCTTGCAAATTAAAAGTACCCAATTTTTGACAAGCTAAGCGAATAGCATTGACCTCGGCATGGGCAGTTGGGTCGTTATTAGCGGTAACCCTATTTCCGGTAGCGGATATTATTTCGCCTTCTTTTACTATTACTGCTCCGAATGGTCCGCCATCTTTATCAATATTTTCTAAAGAGACTTTGATGGCCTCTTCCATAAATTTTTTATTATACATAATATAGAAAAATTAGTTTGTTCTTTTAAAAAAAACGAGTAACTTTGCACTCATTATGGGATACAAAGAACCGACAACAATAGGAGATTTAATAAGTACTTCGATATCATCAATAGTTGGCAAGCGGTCTACTTCCGGCTTATTAGAGCAGAGAGTAATCCAATGCTGGAAAGAGATATTGGGAGCTAAAGCAGTTTATAGTTGTAATGAATCTTTTTCAAAAGGCACATTGGATGTTCATATCGACTCTTCAATATTGCGTAATGAGCTATATATACATAAAGATTCATACAAGATGCTCATAAACAAAAAATTTGATAGTGAGGTAGTGCAAAACATCATCATCAGATAATTTTTACACTTTCATTTATTTATTATAGTTATTTTTCAATCATCTCCTTATTATTTTCAGCTTCTTCTTTCTGCTTATCGGCTTCTTCTTTCTGCTTTTTAGCTTCTTCCTTCGCCGCCTTTTTCATTGCCTTTCGCTGTTTACGCAGTTCCCTATTCTTCTGTCTTTCCAATTTCGCTTTACGGGCATTATTTTTCCATCCTTCCACCAATTCAGGGACAGAGTTAAAGCTTTCGGAATATACTATACCAATGCCTTGTGTAGTTAAACCTTTTTTAAATTCCTTATAATCATTAGTATGTGTATAAGCTTTAAGTTTTAATCTACCGGATTGAACGAGTTTATATTCCGCATCAAAATCGCCGATGAATTTTGTACTTGACATAGCATCGTCTCGATATCCCACATTACCATTGATTTCCAATCGGCTGGTAGGCGAATAGTTGAAATTAAATTCATATTCATTGCTACGAGTATCTCCCTCGCCGGAAGTGCGGAAATTAACGCCAAAGCCCCAATTATCAAACATTTGAGAAACCCAATTGTTTAATTGAGAAGAGAGGGTTGAAGAGACTACAGAATAGAGTTCGTTTTGAGTAAACACATTAGAAGAACGCATTGACTCGGGATTAAGGAACTTTCCGAGGAGAAGCAAACCGATAATTTGTCGATTCACCATCTCGTCGGTGTTGATAGTATTATGTACCGCTCTATTTAATTCTTCTTCTGAGTTAGGCAAATATATATCGAATTTTACATTAGGTTGAGTAAGTACGCCGGATAAATTCAGCAAGCATTGTACCGGCACACTGGTTCGGGAAGTGTTAGATAGTACGGCATCATCGAGCAGTTCCGCCAAGTCGGCAGTAAGTTGATAATACCCATCAATATCAATAGTAGCAGCGAGTGGATCGCCTGAAAAAGAGATAGAACTACCCTCTTTTATTTTGAATTCCTTTCGGAGCAAATTTTGGAAAGTAAACAAGTATGAGCCCCTCTCAATTTGAACATTACCATAGAGTTTCAAATCATCGGCATTGATATCATAAGTTAGTCGAAGATTACCGCTACCACTTGCACGGAGCATATCGCCTGCTTTAGAGTCGATAATAATCTGCAATTCCGCATCGGGATTAATATCAAACATTAAGTCCAGCACTACATTAGTCTCACTCTCTTCAACATAATAAGTAGTATCTATTTCTTCTTCAGCCACTTCATCTTTAAATACAATAAACGAATTTTCGGTAGCATAATAATAGTCGATAGGCATAACGAGTTTTGTACCTGCATTATTTTCGGCTTTACAAGTTATAAAAATATTATCTTCATGCCCATAGATACGGGCAGAACCGGTACCATACACTTTGCCATAGAAGCTATCCAAATCCTTACGAGTGGTATTCATTACCAGCATGTTATTCACATTGATAAGGATATTCAGATACATATCTCTGAAATAATCGTGCTTGATATTACCGGATACAGTACCCCTATTTCCTGCGATATCAGTAATATCGATATTTCCGAAATCTATTATCTCTTTATTTACGAAAATAGAATCGGAGAAGAAGAAAGTAGACTTAAGGAAATCGACAGTAATGGAAGCATTTTGTGCGAAAGCGGCAACATCTACGGCAACATTCTTACTTTTTGTGATGCCATAAACGTGAACATTACCAAAAGCATTTCCACTTACAGTGCCGAATACATCTTGGATATAGTAATTAATAAAGCTTACATCCAAGCCATTGGCATTACCTATTAAATCGAGAGAGTCTTTAACGATAAAATATTTACCACTCAAAACTGCATTTGTATCTGATTCATCTTCAAAAACGACTCCGTTAAATACCAAGCAAATACTATCGAGGTCGAAATTACAAGTAGCATGAGCTGTACCTAAATCGGCATTGTTAAATTTAAATTTTTCGGCAATAACATCAGCATTGATACGGGGTTGATTGAGTACATCGGCGATAACGGCATCACCCGTCACCGTACCACCGAAACAAACCGTAGATTTATCCGGGATAAGTTCGGAAATATAGTCTAACGATATCTGATCCAAATCTATCGACAGAGAGTCTTGCGCTGATTTAGAAGCTGTACCATTTATCAATACCTGTTGATTATCAACACTATAAAGACGGAAATTATCTATAGAGAACGATTTAAAATCGCTTGAGAAGACACTATTTTGTATAAACCAAGGTTTATTTTGCAAGATAAGTTCGGTAGGTTGAATATAAGAGATGATATTTAATCCATCTCCGTCAGCATTAGTAAAAACATTAGTTTTTTGTTTAAGTTCACCAAGGAGAATTTTTTGAGTATTGCTATTATAAAATTGGAGCTTAGAATAGAGAAAATTATTAATAGCCTTCAAATCCACGCCCAAATTTATAGTATCTTTAGGTAAAAGAGCCGTAGCATTCAGTGACACATTGATACCATTATCGGCATTCGCTTGGAGAAAAATATTTTTAAAATTAGACTTTCCGTTTGTAACGCGAGGCACACTAACAGTAAAATTAAGATTATCGATATCCTTATCAAAATTACCTATAATTTCTATTTTTTCGGTAGTATACCAATTAATATCGAGCACATTAAGTAGAGAATAAAGAGGTTGTATTTCCAGCTGCATATAGAGGGAATTTGAAACCTCTTTAGGATTAATATTTAGAACGGTGTCGAGAATTGGCAAATGATTTGCAGCAGTAGCCATCAAGTGGCCCGGCAAGGCGGCAAGGTGATAATCGCCCTCGATACGACCGTTGATGATATCTGAACTAATTACGGCAGAAGAGAGTGAATCGTTCTTAGCGGAGATGACAAATTTATCGTTATAAAATTTTTTATTACCATTCACAACGAGTAAAGAATCTACAGAAGCAAATCCATTAAGAGTGGCCCAATAGTCGCCTTCGAAGGCGGCAACAGTGCTAAAAGAAATCTTCATATTCGGATATTTATCGGAAAGATGAAGTTTATTCAAGGCTAAATCGGCTACATTTGCTTCAAAATCGAACTTCTTATAATCGTTTACATTCGAAATATGACCGTTAAAGGCAAGATTACAATTTTCGTCAGCGATATTTATCTTGCCAAAGAAAGAATTAGGCTCTATATCTCCATTAACTTTTACATTTTTATAGTTATATCCTTTAAAGAAAAAATGGTTTATATCTATATCGGTAGAGATAAAATACGACTTATCGGCATTGAGAGTGACTTTTGAATTTGAATTAAAAGCGATAGTACCGAGTCCGGATTTTGGCAATACCTTTGCGAAATTCAGTTTTGAAGAACCGATTTTACCATTTAAATAGCAAGACTTAAACTCTTTATTTACACTTAAAGCTACGTCGGTTTTAACATTACCAATAGCGGAATTCAGAGTACCATACAAAACCATATTCGACAGAAAACCGGAGATATTACCCGAATAATTACAAACGCCTAATCTCTCCATCTCTTTAGGTAATACAAAAGCTTTGCCCGACATATTTGCAATCAAATCTTGCAAAGAGGCCTTATCGAATTTTATCTTATCAATATTACAGTAAAAGAAAGCATTATGAATATCCGACGGGTTTGTAACGTCTAATTTGGTTTTTAAAGCAATGACATCGCCATACTGCACATCGAGACTCTCTAACTTAAGACGCTCACTATCACCATTTAAGAAAGAAGAGAATAGAATAGGAGTATTTGAATTAGCAAATTCCGGCACTATTTGTTTGATATCTTTTGGAGTAAATACGGAATTAGGTATAATAACAGAAAGAGCCGTTTTCTTCCAATTTATTTTACCATTCTCTTTTTGTAAAGATACTTGACAAGAATCGATTTTCACATTGGAATTCGGGAGAGAAAAATGGAAATATGGCAAACTTAAGTCAAGATTATTTTTTACAAAACGGGTAGAAATATTATCAATCTTTAATCCACTACGTTCTATGCAATTAAAATAAGAGAGTTTGGCATCAATAATCGAATCACCTACATAGTCAAAAGTGATTGCGGTATTGATATTATTGACCTTGATATTGGCAAAATTCATCACTTCCGATTGGATATCCAGATAATTCTTAGTTTTATCTATATATTCAAAAGAAGCATTTACGAGATTCAGTTTTAAAGAGATATCTGGTAAAGAAGCCTTTTTACCGGTATTCAGTGCATCGATAAGAAATTGGATATTCAGGGTGCCATTATCATCTTTTGAAAGAGATAAATCGGAGTCGAAAATATCAAGCCGGTTAACCACCACATTACCTTTAATCAACTCCAACATACTAATATGAGCATGAATATGAGGAATAACGGCAATTTTCTCATTAATTGGAGAATAAAATTCTACGGAATCAATATTAATTGTATTAAAAAAAGAGAGGGATACATGCTTGATATTGAGTATAGCGCCTGTTTTTTGCTCCACAAAATCGGATAATTTTTCGACAACGACATTCTGCACCTTATTGATACTTAACAAGATGAATGGGAGTGACAATAATAAGAACAAACTTATAGTCACTGCAAGCACTATTTTAACCGATTTTTTTATAACTTTGTAGGTTGAATACTGCAAAGGTATAAAAAATAATGGATAAAACCATCAAAAAGCAAAATTAACTTTCACAAAAAATGAGTATCACAATATTAGGCATAGAGTCGTCGTGTGACGACACGTCGGCGGCAATCATAAGAGACGGGTTATTACTATCGAATGTCACAGCGAGTCAGAGTATTCACGAGCAATATGGGGGTGTAGTTCCGGAATTGGCATCAAGAGCACACCAGCAGAATATCATACCGGTAGTAGATGCGGCGATAAAGAGAGCCGGGGTTACTAATGATGACATCGACGCTGTAGCATTTACGAGAGGTCCGGGCTTGATGGGGTCGTTATTGGTAGGCACCTCTTTTGCGAAAGGATTTGCATTAGGATTAAACATACCGATAATCGACATCAATCATCTACAAGCTCATGTAATGGCTCATTTTATTTCAGAACCGGGGGAGGAGCAACTCCATCCCGACTTTCCATTTCTTTGTCTGTTAGTATCCGGGGGAAACTCTCAAATAATAGAGGTAAAAAGCTATAAAGAGATGAGCGTACTGGGGCAAACCATTGACGATGCAGCGGGAGAAGCCTTTGATAAGTGCGCAAAGATTATGGGATTACCATATCCGGGCGGTCCGTTCATTGACAAATATTCCAAGCTTGGCAACTCAAAAGCATTTAATTTCTCAAAACCACATATTCCCGGTTTAGACTATAGTTTCAGCGGTCTTAAAACCTCTTTCCTTTATACTATCCGCGATGAAATAGCTAAAAATCCGAATTTTATAGAGGAGAATACGAACGACTTATGCGCCTCTATCCAGCGTGCCATTATCGAAACACTGATGGATAAGGTAAACAAAGCAGTAAAACAAACAGGGATAAAACAATTGGCATTAGCCGGAGGTGTTTCAGCTAATACCGGATTGAGAGATGCATTTATCGATTACGGGAAGAGGCATCATGTAGATATCTTCATTCCAAAATTTTCTTACACAACCGACAATGCCGCTATGGTAGCAATAACCGGATATTACAAATTTTTAGATAAAGACTTCTGTACTTTTGACTTACCACCATTTGCTCGCACTAATATCTGATGAAAAAAGAGATAAAATTTTCAAAACAAGCTGAGAGTTACAAAGATATAATATCGTTTATTATTGCATTAATATTATCTCAATTAATATGGAAAGTGATGTTTTACGAAGATTTTGACAATTGCCGTTGGGACTCTAAATATTTGAACATAACGCATATAATTGACAACTACTGTTTTTTTATCGCCAATATCGCCGAAAAATATTTAAAATACTTTAATATTGAATATGTTCAAAATGGTAATATGTTTTATTTTGACAACAACACATCATTGGGGATAGTATGGGGCTGCACGGGAATAAAGCAGACAATAGTGTTTATTATATCCATTCTGCTTTCGAGGGGCTCAATTATTTATAAAATTCCTTATATTATATCAGGCTCAATATTAGTATTTTGTATAAATATTTTTCGAATATTAATGCTATTATTAACCACATTACATCGAGTGGATTTGTTTTATATGATGCATGAATATTTCTTCAAAATACTATTCTACGTTTTCATCTTTTTTTTATGGGCAATATGGATTGAGATTATACTACCAAAATTTTTAAAAAACAATAAGGTAAATGCAGAAAAAAAATGATAAGAAATAAATCGGAAATAGCTATTTAGAAAGTTATACTTGATTTGTTTGATACAATAATAAAAAAAGCTCTTGAACAATCATCAAGAGCTTTTTTGTGCGGCATAAGGGACTCGAACCCCCACGGACTTCTCCACTAGATCCTAAGTCTAGCGCGGCTACCAATTACGCCAATGCCGCATTATTTTCAAGTGCAAAGGTACAAAATTTTTTTTAATCTGCAATCTACTTCCAAATAAAATAGAGTTAATTGTTATCGGCAAAAAGAGGGAACAGACCAACTTCGACAATTTTCACACACAACTCAAAAGCAAAAAATCTTTATTATCAATTATTTACAAACTAAAAAAAGAAGTAATAGCATTAAAAAAGAACGGGAATAATTATTTAATATTCTTTCCGGATTTTGAATAATTTCGTTTGTAAGAGGAACGATTATCGCTATTTTTATTTGATTTTTGTCGATACCCATGGTGGTAATTTTTCCGAGATTTTCGTTTTTCGCGTATCTGTTCGATATCATCCACGGGCAAATCTGTAGCGTTTTTCAAGAATTCGGTAACTGAAGCACGGGGAATAGACTTGTCGATAAACGACTCTATTTTAGCCATTCGCAGTTTATCTTTAGCATTAACAAAAGTATAAGCTACACCGGTAGCCCCCGCTCTTGCAGTACGTCCTACACGATGCACATAATCTTCGGGATGGGAAGGTACATCGTAATTCACTACCACTTCTACATTTTCTATATCGATGCCACGGGCAACGACATCAGTAGCAACGAGCAAATCAACTTTCCCGTTTTTAAAATTCAGGATTACTTCCGAGCGAGTATTATTATCCAAATCGGAATGAATTTGTGCTACATTAAAATTCAAGCGTATTAATTGCTTATAAAGGTCCTTAACATTTTGCTTTGAAGAGGCGAAAATTATAGTTTTTTTCCAAGATTGGGATTTTGCAATAGCGCAAAGCAACTTTTGCTTTAAATCGTCATTAACCAAGAAAATATTTTGAGATATACCATCAGCCGGTTTAGACACGGAAATTTTAACCTGCTCGGGATTATGTAAGATTTTCATTGCCAACTTCTCCACCGTTTTAGGATAAGTAGCGGAGAAAAGGAGTGTTTGGCATTTATGGTTGATATACTTTACAATCTCCATAATATCGTCGTAAAATCCGATATCAAGCATACGGTCTGCCTCATCGAGCACGAGCATATCAATAGCCGAGAAGTCGATATTACAAGTGCGAAGGAAAGAAATCAAGCGTCCCGGGGTAGCGACAACGATATCGCACCCATCTTTAAGTGCTTTTTGCTGTTGAGAGAAAGCCACCCCATCATTACCCCCGAAAATAGCAATCCAAGTAATATTAAGATAGTATGCGAAACCCGCCATCAGCTGATCCACTTGTTGTGCCAGTTCTCGAGTAGGCACTAATATCAAGGCATTAACTCTGTTTTTATCCAGTACTCCGGAAGAGATTTTCTCGATAATCGGGAGCAGATAAGCCGCCGTTTTACCGGTACCTGTTTGAGCGGAAGCTATTAAATCGCAGCCTGAAAATATTTTCGGTATTGCCAACTCTTGAATAGGGGTACACTCCACGAAATTCATATCGTCGAGAGCGTCCAATATATCATCGTTTAACGGCAGTTCGTCAAAATATGTCATACACTAACAAAAGATAATAATCAACAACTGAGCTGTTAATACACGAAGGAACATAGTAAGGGGATATACGGTAGCATAAGCCACAGCGGGAGCATCATTACCTGCCACGCTATTAGCATAAGCAAGAGCCGGAGGGTCGGTAGTGCTGCCTGCGATAAGCCCCATAAGAGTACAATAGTTAATTTTAAATACAAGTCGAGCAATGATACCCACAATGAAAACCGGGATAAAAGTAATCAAAAAGCCATAACCAATCCAAGTAAAACCACCCCGGTTCAACAGCACATCCACAAAACCATCTCCTGCTGAGATACCGACACAAGCCAAGAAAATAGTAATACCTATTTCGCGGAGCATCAAATTAGAGCTGATAGTATTATATGTTATCAATTTGTATTTATATCCGAATTTGGAGATAAGGATAGCAATGATTAAAGGACCGCCGGCAAGCCCTAATTTCACCGGTTGAGGAATACCCGGGAAGTGAAACGGGATACTACCGAAAAGTACTCCGATAAATATTCCGAGGAAAATAGTTATAAGATTTGGTTCGTTCAACCGTTTCATACTATTACCAAGTATCGACTCCACTTTATGAATATCCTCATCATTACCGACTACGGTTAGGCGGTCGCCCAATTGCAGAACGAGATTACGACGGGCTACCAAATCCACACCGGAACGATTTATACGTGTGATATTTATACCATAGAGTTTACGTAAATTAAGGTCTCCCAATCTTTTACCATTCAGTTCGTTTTTAGTAACGATAATACGGCGAGAAACAAAATTTCTATCCAAATTAATCCAATAGTTACGGTCCATCTCTTTCACCTCTTTACCGAAAAAAGTTTTAAGTGTATCTACATCACTATCAACGGTAATAACGAGTAATTTATCCCCTTGCGAGAGTACCGTATTATTAGAAACTATTTCCATTTTACCATCGGTATGAAGTACTCGACTAATTACAAATTCACGGTGAGATAATAATTTGGAAACGGACTGTACGTCATTGCCAAAGAGTGCGGGATTGCACACCTCAAGACTTAGAGCAACCGCCTGATTTTGAGACAAAGCCTCTTGTTCTTCTATTCCGAGTTGTTCTTTTTTGATATTAATACGAAGGATATATCTGATAATAACAATAGCGATAATAATACCTATTACGCCGAGCGGATACGCCACGGCATAACCGAGAGCAATAGAGTTGTCAACACCCGGATAGATATCGCTGAAAGCGGTTTGTGCGGCACCGAGCCCCGGAGTATTTGTAACCGCACCCGAGAGGATACCAACCATAACATCCATAGGCAAGTCGGTGACATAGAAGATGATTATCGTAGCGGCAACGCCCAATAAAACAATTGCAACAGCGAGCATATTTAGGGTAATACCACCCTTTCGAAACGAAGAGAAAAAACCTGGACCTACCTGCATACCGATGGAAAATACGAAAAGAATCAAACCGAATTCTTTCATAAAATGGAGAATTTTATTATCGATAGTGAGTCCGAAATGGCCACAAAGCAAGCCGATAAAGAGTACAAAAGTAATGCCGAGAGAGATACCCATCACCTTTATTTTTCCCAACAGAATACCCACTACAATACAGATAGAGAGCAACATAATACTATGTCCCACACCCGTACCGAATATTAATTCTTCTATCCAACTCATAATAAAAAAAGCAAAATAATTATATAAAATTTGAGAGTACAAAGATACGGAAATTATTACAAATCACATCGATAAAAAAAATCAATCCTAAAAATATTACAAATACAAAAAAAATTTATAACTTTGCCAAATTGAAATTTTAGGCATTACATATAGCCGTATAATATGTAACATAGTTATTTACAATGAAGAAGACAATAATCATCATAAGCATATTGTTCAGTGCAACGATATTATTTGCACAAAATAGGAATGCAAAATACGATGCATACATATCAAAGTACGCAAAATTAGCGGTATCCGGGCAAACAAAACACAGGATACCGGCGAGTATAACTTTGGCACAAGGGCTTTTAGAGAGCGGTGCCGGGGAGAGTAGATTGGCAAAAGAGTGTAACAACCATTTCGGCATCAAATGCGGAGGTAGTTGGTACGGCAAATCCATGAATATGGATGATGATGCCAAAGGCGAATGCTTTAGATGTTACAACAATCCGAAAGACTCTTATGAAGACCATGCGGAATTTCTAAAAAAGCCGAGGTACTCATTCCTTTTCGACTACAAGATAAACGACTATAAATCATGGGCAAAGGGTTTAAAAAAAGCCGGCTATGCTACAGACCCGAACTACCCGAACAAACTCATAAATATCATAGAGACATACAAGCTTTATGAATATGACGAAGGAGGCAAGCTCCTCACTGAAGTAGAAAAAAGCAACGAAGAGGAAAATACACAGATTCAAAATAGAGATAAGATTGAAGAAATCAATGGTGAAAACGATCAACTCTTCGGCTATCAAGAGATTAAGAACAATGGTGTAAGATGCTATAAACTGATGAATGATGATAGTTTCAATCACATTTCAAAAGTTACAGGAATAAGTGTAAAGATGTTATTGTATTACAACGACCTTCCAAAAGAGTGTCCGCTATACAAAGACGATTACGTATATCTTGCACCAAAAAAACGCAGTGCACCTCGTAAAACTCCTAAATATACCGTCAAAGCCGGCGATAGCATGCACTCTATAGCACAAGAATATGGAATAAAACTTAAATCATTATATAAATTAAACGGTATTGAATACGGCACACCTGCCAAGGTAGGTCAAAAACTCAAATTACATAAATAATATCTAAACCCATAAAATGAATTAAACCTATTTGCATTAAGATATGAACAATCGAAAATTATTACAAAAAATTATTTTGTTATTTTTATTAATTGTCTACCCTATTGTAGCAAAAGCATTTTCGCCACAAGATTCATTAACCGAAAGTGCTAATGTATATGTAATCAGTTGTGAACCGGGAGAAGTTATTTACGAAAAATTCGGTCATTCGGCAATCAGAATTATCGATCCAAAAAAAGGAATAGACCTTATCTTCCATTGGGGATTATATTCTTTCGACTCTCCAAATTTTGTAGGTAACTTTGTCAAAGGCAACCTACTATACGAAATGGGAGTTTGTGAATCAGAATATTTCTTTCAAGAATATATAAAAAGAGACTCTTACATTTACAGCACAAAAATCAATTATACCCTTGACGAAAAAAACTCACTTTGGAGGAATCTGTGGGATAATTACAAGCCTGAGAATAGAAAATATTGCTACAATTTTATTTACGACAATTGTGCTACTCGCGTTTATGACAACATCATTAATTCAGTATCAGAACATTACTTTACAAAAGATACTAATATCAACGGTACCACATACCGTACAATAATAAACGAATATTTAAAAAACACACCTTGGTATAAATTGGGTATCAATCTAATTATAAGCAGTGAAGCAGACAATCCTGTTTCTATGATACAGACCAAGACATTCCCATTCAACACGAAAAAGATATTAGAGTGTACAAAGATAATTAGAAACGACAAAGAGATGTCGTTTGCAGTACAATCAGAGAATGTAAATACTTCTAAAAAAGAACCTGCAAAAGAAAAAAGTGATGTGTGGACAATCTTGATACCCTTATTACTTATAATTATACAGATATTATATTTCATCTTTAAAAAGCACTATATATCATACTTTACACAAATTTTACTCATAGTAAGCGGCGTGTTAGGTTTGATAATTTTATATTTATCGGTATTTTCCATACATCCGATTGTAAAATACAACTATAACATATTTTGGTGTTCCCCACTAAATATTGTATTGGCAATAATATTATTTACTAAGAGGAACTATCGTACAAAAGCGTATTTATCAGCACTAATGTTTGGCTTGGCATTATCTACAATATTCATCTACATGTTTGAAATTCAGATAGCAATCGCACCTCTCTTCTTCTGGTATTTATGCGTATTATGTTCATTGATACTGACATTACAAACATACTCTTTTGCATTAAAAAAGAGTTATAAACCAAGACATAAACAAAGAAAATAGATGATTAAATCACATTATAAGGCAATAATATCCGCAACAATATTCATCATACTAACGGTATTTACAGCCACTACATCTTCGGCACAAAACACAAGTAGGGCAAGGTTAGCGGTGATTATATCGATAAATGGATTAGAGAGTTATGAATTAGAAAATTTCACCAATCTTTTTGAAGATGGAGGATTAAAACGGATTATCAATTCGGGATATTATGATGCGGCGGCGACATCCAACTATATGCCATCGGATGCCACAACCGACTATGCCTCTATAATGTGTGGCACAACACCCCATTATCATGGGATAGTGTCGAGCCACTTCTATTCAATGTTAGATGACGACATTATTTCATGCATCGAAGACGCACGATATGATGGTATCAACACCAAGCGTACCGTATCCCCTAAACTATTGCAAGCAACAACAATAGGCGATCAACTAAAGTTGTGCAACCCGCAGAGTAAAGTATACTCCATAGCATTATCGGCAGAGTCGGCTCTGATGATGGGCGGACATCTTGCCAACGGAGTTGTGTGGATTGATGACGAAACAGGCAGAGTTGCCACCACATTCTATTACGATAAAGGATTACCTCAATGGTCGGTAAAAATCAATAACGACAATAGCATACCGCTACTTTACAAAAATTGGACCTCATTAAACAATATCCTTACATATAAATATCCAATTTCAAAGAATTATTATGTAGACCTACATCCGGTATTAACAAAATTAGAATATACAGAAGAGAAAAAAGATGTAGCTACTTTTAAACAGACACCATTCGTCAATGAACTGATAAAAGATTTGGCAGTAAGAGCTATCCGAGATGATAATATGGGGGATGACGATAATCCCGACCTGCTTTGTGTAGAATTCACAGCAAACCACGCATATTCTTCCACCCCGATGAGTGCCGAAAACGAGGATTTTTTCATCAGGTTAGACAAAACGATAAAGCAACTGATAGATATTATCGACATCTCTGTAGGCTTGGAAAACAGCGTAATAGTATTGACAGCCCCTACAAACAACATCAACGTTAACAACGATAACGACACAAAAAAGATTAATGGAGGAGTATTTAACAGTTATCGAGCTACTGCATTATTAAATGCCTATTTAATGGCTATTTACGGGCAAGGCAGATGGGTAACAGGATATTACAACAGAAATATCCATCTCAACAAGACGTTGATAGAAGAAAACAAGATAAAATTAAACGACATAGAAGACTATGTTGCCCAATTTATGATGGAATTTTCAGGAGTAATGAGTGCTGTACCATCGTATCAGATACAAGCAACGGAAAACAACAACAACCGCATGAGCAATAGTTATTATAAGAATCGCACCGGAGACGTCATCATCTCTCTACTCCCCGGTTGGAGAGAAGAGAATAATAAATTCAACGCCAAATACTCTACAATTTACTATCCTACATATCCATTAGCTATATGGTATAAAGGAACAACCCCGGAAAAAAGGAATATCACTATAGAAGACATCTGCCCAACATTATGCAGAATACTCCAAATTCCTTATCCAAATGCATGTATAGGCACTCCTCTTATTTTTAAATAATCAACATTCCCGACATTCTATGAACTCTTTTTTGTATAAAGTAGCTTACACGTATTACGAGAACATCGTCAACAACTCAGATAACAATTTAAATTTCAACGAAATAGCTTTTGTTTTTCCTAACAAACGTTCCGGGTTATTCTTTAAAGAAGAGTTAAAAAATATTGCGACAAAAAATATCTTTATCCCTAAAACATTCGACATCAACTCCTTAGTTCTTCATAGTACAAACAAGGTTATAGCAAATGATATAGAGCTGTTACTAACCCTATATAACGCATATTGCGAAATAAAAGGAGACGGTAAAAACATTGAAGAATTAAATAAATTCACAAATATAGGCTTCTCACTTATCAAAGATTTTGATGAGATAGACAAATACTTGGTAGATACAGATATATTCTTTAAAAATATCAAGGATTTGCAAGATCTCAAAAAAGTAGATTACTTATCCGATGAACAGAAAAAAGCAGTATTGGAATTCTTTAATTTCGACACCGATAAAGAGATAAACAAGAATTACTTCTCATTATGGAGGATATTGGGTGACCTCTATAACAACTACAAACAGAAATTATTAAATAGTGGTAAAGCCTACTATGGAATGCTATATAGGGAATATACCGACAACTTAAAGAATCCAACATACAACGACCCTTTGCTACGTGAATTCAAAAGAGTAGTTTTTGTTGGGTTTAATTTCCTCACCAAATCCGAAGAGGCAATATTCAAGTATTTCAACAACAACAAAATAGGAGATTTCTATTTCGACTATCCTACTATTTACGAAAATGGGGATTATTTTCGCAGCACCATCACTACAAACTATCGGAAAAACTTGGCTCAATTCAAATCGAAATATCCTTTTATACAAGAAACCGAGATTAGATTTCCATCAGTAGATATTTATAATGCAAGTACTCAATCGGGGCAAATCCATATTGCCAACCAGCTGATAAGCAACATAAAAGAGAGTAAAAAGAACGACTTATCCAACAATGAGAGTGACAAGAAAGACTTATCCGACACTGTAATACTACTTCCTAACGAAGGCATCTTGACGTCACTACTCGAATACATCCCCATCGAC
Source organism: Paludibacteraceae bacterium (assembly GCA_016292775.1). Taxonomy (GTDB): domain Bacteria; phylum Bacteroidota; class Bacteroidia; order Bacteroidales; family Paludibacteraceae; genus Aphodosoma. The sequence goes on along the minus strand of JAEDFN010000037.1, from coordinate 1,177 downwards.
ATTGAACATTTGAATATCACGATGGGTTATCCATTGAATACATCCATCTTATCCATGCTTATGAACAACATCACATCGATGCATTTAAATAAGAGAGAAGATAAGAGTGAAGATGGCAACATCAGTGAAATTTCGTATCATTATAAGGATATAATGTCGATAATTTCCAATCAATATATCAAACAAATCGCACCACAATTCTGCAACGAGATATCTAACGTTATTCTAAAAAACAACTTTATACTGGTATCCGAAAGCAAAATAAAAGAGATAACAAATAGATATCCTGAAGAAACTATTATTACAGCAATATTTCCGTCAAACGACTCACTGACAATAGATACCCCTAAAGCCTTTTCCAAATACCTACAAGGGATATTAACAGAGCTTATTTCTCAATACTCCGAAATTACCGACACTATAGAAGGTGAAAATGAAGAGGTATCGGACGTCTCCTTACAATCGGAAAATAACGACATCGACAGTAACTTCTTACTTCAATATAAGCAATATCTTAATCAACTTAACGAATATATTAAGGATTATATAACGGATGTAGATTTAAAAACCTTTTGTTCGTTTTTAGACCATCTCACTGCAAATTTAAAAATACAACTACATGGTGAGCCATTAAAAGAATTGCAAATAATGGGTATGCTTGAGAGTAGACTTTTGGACTTTAAGAATATCATTATCATAGGTTTTAATGATGAAAATCTACCCGGCATAAACACTTCATCCACATCAATGATACCATATATCTTGCGTAAAGCCTATGGCATTCCGACGTTTGAGCAACATAATGCAATATATGCTTACAACTTTTTCAGAACATTATACCGAGCCGACAAAGTATCTTGTATTTATAATTCTCAAGAGTTGATATCACAATACTACTATATCTTTAAATTCGCCATTTCACAAATATATAACGATTTTGAGATGAATCAATATTCCGAAAAAGCTGATGTTGTTACAAACATAGACAACAATATCACTACTGACAACACAGATTCGGAAGAAAAAGATTTGCTACGAATAGAAAAAAGCGGCAAAATATTAGGAATACTCAACAAATACCAATCAGACGGAACTGATAAAAAGCACCTTTCACCATCTGCTTTGAAAAAGTATATAAATTGCCCTTTACAATTCTATTTTTCATATATAGTGAAGT
>JAEDFN010000036.1 GCA_016292775.1 Paludibacteraceae bacterium | reverse complement strand
AGAGCATCTGCCTTACAAGCAGAGGGTCGGCGGTTCGAATCCGTCAACGCCCACATAAAAAAGCGATGTAGTGATTACATCGCTTTTTTATTTTTATTTTATTTATTTTCTATTCCTTTATGGAACTCAACACTTCCCCTTTTTCGTTAATGATTACTTCGGAAAATCCATCTTGTAAAGTGGCGCGAAATAAATGTGGCCCAAGCCCCCTTATTACTGTGTATATAGGCTGTGTAATAAACTCCCCTTTGTTGTTCATAAGCCCGCTTAATGAGCCTATTTTATACTCAAAAAATTCGTTACTTGCCACTTTGCTCTCACTTGGGCATCCGGTAATTTCGTCTATATAACTTACGTCGTAATAGATGTCGTATATATTGTCTATTACGCAATCGAGAATGATATTCCCGTTGTAATCTATTTGATGATCAAAATTACCCCTTACGTGTCCAATAGCATAATGTTCCGAAACGTAGATATCCTCGTAATTCGGCTCTATCACCCAATTGCCTAAAGTATCTATTACACCTACTTGTAGTTCCTCATTAGCCACTGCACAATGTCCATAGCGGAAGAGGTAACTCTCTCCCGGCATATATTGGTATTTGAAATCTATTACCACTTTACCTGTGGAGTTGATGAATCCTACTTTATTGTGTAATACCACGGCGGCTAATTTATTAGAAAAAATCCATGCATGTTCATAGATTGGTTCAACTACTATCTCACCGGTATTTATATTAAAAAAACCGCGTTTGTCGTCTTTTGAAAATACTGCAAGGGAGTCATATCCGGAGGCTATCCATTCTACAGATATGTCGCTGATGAGTGTTTTGCCAGTCTCTGTATTGACCAATTTGTATGAGCCATCGCTCTGTCTTACAGAGGCTATCTTTTCTGATAACTGCCTTTCTTCGGTGTACGATGTTGAATTAGCGTAAATTAATACACATACTATGAAAATTACTACTAAGGAAAATAGAATTCCTGATAAAATAATTAATTTCTTTTTCATGATAAAATAGTTATTTGTTTATAAATCGAGTACAAAAGTACGTCTAAACAAATACCTATCAAAGTTTTTTGCGTGAGATTGTATAAACTATAGCTGTCGTTGTATGAAAATATCTGTCTTATAACAATTCGTACTGTGGAGTTTTGATTTTTCTTTCTTTTTAATCTATTTTCCCCAAGTTATAAAGTTAACATTTTTGTATTGTCTTTTATCCCATGCCCCTATTTCTATGCCGTTGCCTTGAATATCACATGCCCATCCTATTGCATCACTACCTACTAAATATATGGCATTTGTTGTGCCTATATCTACCAATGCTTGAGCAAAATCGTGTAGCGACTCTGGAGTATCTGTTGTAACAATTACAATTTTACCCTCCAATTCGCATATTCCGCGTCTCATAGATTTTGTTTTTATTGTGTTCTCTACCAGTATTCCGTTGTCTACCAGCGGAAATTGTCTGAAGAAATAGCCATTTTTTTCTGTGGCTTCTTCAAATAGTGGGGAGTTGTCGGCTACTCCTACTTCTATTTTCCCGTCAATGATGGCGCAATATCCTCGTTTACTTAATCCGCGACTGAGCACTTCTCCTTCTAAAACAAATGCTCCTACTATATTTTTGTTATCCGCACGAATGTCCGCTGCTTGGAAAAATAATATGTTCTCGTCGCATCGGTTCATTATGTCATAGCCCAATGTGAGACGTGGTTTGCCGTTTAACGGTACGTATATATGTAATGGAATGTCGTTGACTATGCTATCTTTTATTGCAGTCCCGGTTGTTTGAATGGTATCTAAATTGCAGAGCCAGCCCCTTAAAGGATGAGGTTGTAATTGTTGCCGTGATGTCTCTTCTTGTTCGTATATTCCGGACTCTATATCGGTCTTCTCTCGTGTAGATAAATGCCATACAAGTCCAACCAGTAGTGCTATACATAGCCCCCCGATGATACACAATATCAAGATAGTGTTCTTTTTACTATCCTTTTTATTAGCACCTATGATGCGAATCTCCGTATCTTTGATATCTTCTTTCATTTTTCTATCAGTTCTTTCAACGATTTTAAGGCCTCTTTAGAAGCAGAGAGTGTGTAACGTCCTCCTGCATTATCTGTGAGTAGTAATTGTTGCTTTTGAATATTGATATAGAACACATGGTTCATATTAATAATAAGTGATTTGCCTATTCGCATAAAGTTCATTCCATCACTTTGTAATTGGTCGGCAATCATGCGTTCTATCTGTCCTAATTGGTATGTGATAAGACGCATCTCCCCGCCCTGTAATAGCAAGTTGCTATAGTTGCCATCCGAGGAGATATATATAATGTGCCGCGCCGGTATGCGAAGCAATTCATTTGATGTTGATATTATTAAGTGTGAACTCGTCATAATCTTTTTCTCACTGCAAAATTACTGCTTTTTTACCATCAAAAAAAATTTTTATATTGGTATTGTATGAAACCTACGATATAATGTATGAAATAAAAAGAGCCTTAAAAGTTTTTACTTTCAAGGCTCCTGTTTTTTAGAGTGTTTTTTTCTTTTAGAAGCAATATCTTAATGCTAATGCCAATTTCCAATCAAAAATCGAAACATTGACATCTCGTTCGGACGACGACGTTAAGTTGGCGTAGCCGGGGCGGAAGTCAAAGGCAATGCCAAGTGGTACAGTTGGCAGTCTGTATTCCAATCCAACTATTGCGTTTATACCGGTTTTTGCGAATCCTTCGTTGTAGTTGAATTCTTGGGCATATCCTATTGTTACACCACCTCCAGCATAAAGGAATAAATTGTTGCTTATCTCGTAGTTGAAGAGAAAGTTTTGGTTTATATGCACATCCCATAAATCAATATTCCCGTGTACCGAGATATTTAGTCCTCCCCCATTGTAGTGATCCGAGAATTTAGTAGCTTGTAATCCAAAACCCACTTCTGTGAGTGTGGCAAACTTATCGTTTACTACGCGCTTGTAACTAAGGCCGTTATAACTGCCTACAACAACTCCTAATTCATTCTTTTGTGCGAAACAGAATGTGGTAGCTAGGAATGAAAACAAAATAATTAATAAATTTTTCTTCATATTTATTTATATTTTATATCATTTAGCCGGTTCCCAGTAGCATCTTTTTGGAGAAACGATAGAGCCGTTTTCTTTCAGTGTTTTCATGGCTTTATCTACTTCCTTTCTATCCAATCCACTGATTTCTGCAATTTTACCTGCGTTGAGTGGTTCTCCTGCTTCTTTTAGTGTGTTAAGCACTTTTTCTGTAATTTCCATAATTATTATTGTTTTATTGTTGATAAAATACATTATTTACTAAATCCGAATACATCTACTTCGATGATGTATTGAGCAAGTCCTTCGCCACTTAGACTGTTAACTTTTGATATAAAGTTGTCTAAATCAAAATCGATAGTCATCTCTCTATTCTCTTTAGGAATGTTGTTGATAGTGAGATAGTCAACTTTTAAAGGAAGTCCCGGACCCCAATTAGCTCTATTATATTTGTATGTTCCGGCTTGGCGATAGGTGTTGCTGTTGTCGTAGAAGATATGACCTTTGTAAGTAACGTTACCGTTGATTTTTACAGTATACCAGTTTTCGTCAAATTCTGCGGCATTGTTAGCATATTTCTTACTTCCGCTGCGGTCAGGGAATTTGCCTTGGTCGTGTCCATGTCCGCTAATAGATACTTTCATAAGCAGGTATTTAACGTCATCAGGTACGGTAATTGTGCGTTCTCCAAGGCGAGCAACATCTTCTATTGAAGCGCTGTCTACACCGTATGCCCATGAGCGATAGCCGGTATTACTGCTCTCTCTTGAGTCGTAAATCTTTTCGTAATATACGCATTTATGGCCTTTCTTGCCTTTGTAGAATTCAAATGTAAGCTGTACGGTATGAGCCTTTTTTGATGTCGCATCCCATCCACCGTAATAAATGTAAAATTCCGTTTCTCCCGTAAGCATTGGTAGATATTCTGTAATATCCATATAATAGAATTTCTCCCATGCCGCATTAAAATAACCTCCGTATGGGGTAAAAGCGCGTGCTATTTCAAAGAATTTGCCTGTATTTTTGTCTTTAACCATTATCATTGTGGTCATATCCCAATCAGCAGGTCCTTCATTCCATCCTCCCATGCGGTATGTGAGTATAGCTCTTTCGTATTCGTCAGTGCTTTCAGGGAATTTTACTGTTATTAAACTGTCTTCTTGCAATCCCCATCCGTAAAAATGTAATCTTACTTCGCCGGTTTTTACTTTGAAGTCCGGTGTTTTTGCACTGTCGGGATGTGAATTATACCATGGTTGTATTTCACTTTCCGTAGTGTAGTATTCTGCTTTCTCTTCCGGTGTTCTATTGTCACAACCGATCATTAATGTAGTAGTTAATAATAATAATGTAGCGATAAAAAGTTTAGTCTTTTTCATTTTTTATTTAGTTAGTTGTTTAAAATCTGTAGCCAAAACCTACGCTGAGAAATCTTGTCGGGAGTGTGTTTACTAAAATTAGCGTTGATACTAATCCGCCAATTTCCACATTTCCAAACCAATGTTCTTTTCCGAATGATACTCCTAAAAGGCAAAAGTCGAATGCCGGTAGGGCGTACACCGAGTTATTTTCAGTGATTATAGTGGCTCCTACACCTATTCCGGAATATAAGTTTACATTCTCTTTATTATAATATGTGAAATTCAAGGTAGGTATTAAACCAATAGTATGAATGGCTCTTTTGTAAGTATTAGGTTTTTGCCCTTCTACTTCCGGAATGCTGTATTCATCCACCATCGAGGTCCATCCGTTGTAATTTACATTCATACCCACTGATAGCACTTTTGTTGCTTGATACATATATTCAGCAAAGATATTACCGGTAATCCTTTTGTTGTAATAATCTTTTCTTGACACTGTTTCTCCCACAGACGGTGCTTTACATCCTGTGTAGAAAAGGTCCCAAAATTGCTCTCCGTATCCTATTGAAAAAGAGTGCTTCATGGCTAAACGTTGCTCAGTAGTAAGAGCTTTTGTGAATGTAATGCTTAGTAAGAATAATAATGGTAAAAGTAAAAATCTTTTCATAATAATATCAATGTTGGTTTCTGCAAAGGTAGTTATTGTTTTTTAAATCAGCAAATAATATTTAATAAAAAAAGGATATGTCTACTGACATACCCTTTTTTTAATATAAAGTGACTAAAATTACTTATCAAGTAAGATGTTCATCATTACGATAGCTGATTTAGCAACCGGAGTACCAGGGCCAAAGATAGCGGCAACACCGGCTTTGTAAAGGAAGTCATAATCTTGAGCAGGAATAACACCACCGGCGATAACGATGATATCTTCACGACCAAGTTTTTTGAGTTCTGCAATTACTTGAGGTACGAGAGTCTTATGACCTGCAGCAAGAGAAGAAACGCCAAGGATGTGAACGTCGTTCTCAACGGCTTGTTTAGCAGCCTCTTCCGGAGTTTGGAACAATGGTCCCATATCTACGTCAAAGCCACAGTCGGCATAACCTGTTGCTACTACTTTTGCACCACGGTCGTGTCCGTCTTGACCCATTTTAGCGATCATGATACGAGGTTGACGACCTTCTTTCTTAGCAAATTCTGCTGTAAGTTTGCAAGCTTCTTGGAAGTTTGCGTCGTTTTTAGTTCCTGCGCTGTACACTCCTGATATTGTTCTAATTGTTGCTTTATAACGGCCTACGATGCATTCGCAAGCGTCTGAAATTTCTCCAAGTGTTGCACGTACTGCTGCTGCTTTAACGGCAAGGTCAAGAAGGTTGTCTTCTGATTTGCGTCCTTCGTTAAAGTCTTTAACGCAAGCGGTGATTTTAGCAAGTGCCTCTTTAACGGCAGCTTCATCACGGTGTGCTCTAAGGTCATTAAGACGTGCAATTTGGTCTTTACGTACCTCTGTGTTATCAACTTCAAGGATGTCGATAGGGTCTTCATGATCCAAACGATATTTGTTGATACCAACAATAGTTTGTACACCTGAGTCGATACGTGCTTGTGTGCGTGCTGCAGCCTCTTCAATACGCATCTTAGGAATACCTGTTTCGATAGCGGCTGCCATACCTCCAAGTTTCTCAACCTCTTCAATGAGAGCCCAAGCTTTTTCAGCAAGTTCGTTGGTGAGTTTCTCAATGTAGAATGAGCCTGCCCATGGGTCGATTTCACGGCATATTTGAGTCTCTTCTTGGATGAAGATTTGTGTGTTACGTGCAATACGAGCAGAGAAGTCGGTTGGCAATGCAATAGCTTCGTCAAGTGCATTGGTATGAAGTGATTGAGTATGACCAAGTGCTGCTCCCATTGCCTCGATACATGTACGTCCTACGTTGTTGAATGGGTCTTGCTCTGTGAGTGACCATCCTGATGTTTGACAGTGTGTACGGAGTGCTAATGATTTAGGGTTCTTAGGGTTGAATGTCTTAACAATCTTAGCCCACAACATACGTGCTGCACGCATCTTAGCTATCTCCATAAAGTGGTTTGTACCGATAGCCCAGAAGAATGACAAACGTGGTGCAAAAGCATCGATATCCATACCTGCGTTTACTCCAGCTTTCAAATATTCCCATCCGTCAGCCAATGTGTATGCCATTTCGATATCTGCTGTTGCTCCTGCTTCTTGCATGTGGTATCCGGAGATAGAGATAGAGTTGAATTTAGGCATGTTCTTTGAAGTGTATTCAAAGATGTCGGCAATTATCTTCATTGAGAATTTTGGTGGATAGATATATGTGTTACGCACCATAAATTCTTTCAAGATATCATTTTGAATTGTTCCTGCCATTTCTTCCAATTTGGCTCCTTGTTCAAGACCTGCGTTGATGTAGAATGCCATAATAGGAAGCACGGCACCGTTCATTGTCATTGATACTGACATTTTGTTGAGCGGAATTCCGTTAAAGAGCACTTTCATATCTTCCAATGAGCATATAGATACGCCGGCTTTACCTACGTCACCTACTACACGTGGATGGTCTGCATCATAACCACGGTGTGTAGCAAGGTCAAAGGCTACTGAAAGTCCTTTTTGACCTGAAGCAAGGTTACGACGATAGAATGCGTTTGACTCTGCTGCTGTTGAGAAGCCTGCATATTGACGTATTGTCCAAGGACGCATTGGGTACATGCCTGAGTATGGACCACGTAAGAATGGTGCTATACCTGATGCATAATTGAGGTGCTCAAGTCCCTCTAAATCTTCTTTAGTGTAAATCGGTTTTACCGGTATTTGCTCCGGGGTCAACCAATTCTCACCGTTAACAGTTGCTTTGGATGCAACTACATCGTTTATATCGATATTGTTAAAGTTTGGTTTCATATTAGTTTCTCTTAAAGTTTTGAACTTAATTAATTTTGTTAGTGAATAACCGGTTGACTTTATTTGATAAGTTGTGCGTTAAATGCTTTAAGAGTGTCAAGAACATTTACACGTACGTGGATAAAGTTTTCAATACCTGCAGCTTTGAGGTCATCCATGCATGCCGGAGCTCCTGCTACTACAAATATTTGTTTGCCGTTAATTGCTTTGTATGCTGCCGGTGCAAGTTCTGCATATTCGTCATCGCTTGAGCAGAGTACTATAATGTCGGCTCCTGCTTTTTGTGCTGCTTCTACACCTGCTTCTACTGTTTCAAAACCAAGGTTGTCTACTACTTCGTAACCTGCACATGCAAAGAAGTTGCATGAGAATTGTGCACGAGCAAGGCGCATTGCAAGGTTACCTATTGTAAGCATGAATGCTTTTGGACGGTGAGCTGCACGTTCTGTTTGTAAACGAAGTGCTTCAAACTCTTGTGCTGCGCGTACGTGTGGTAATGACTCAAGGCCTGTCTCTGCCTCTTCGCATCCACATTTGCATCCACATGATTCTTTGGTAATCTTGTCTGCTGCTTTCTCTGTGAAGTTTGGATATTGGTTAGTTCCAAGAAGTATCTCTTTGCGAGATGATACATCTTTCAAGCGTTTTGCTGATGTTGCTTTCATATCTTCTTGTACTTTTCCGCTCTCTACTGCTGCAAAGAAACCTCCGTTGTTTTGAATGTCAAGGAAGAGTTTCCATGCTTGATCTGCTATGCTGTGTGTGAGGTTCTCTATGTAATATGAACCTGCTGAAGGGTCGGTTACTTTGTCGAAGTGTGACTCTTCTTTCAATAACAATTGTTGGTTACGTGCAATTCTCTCTGAGAAATCATCACTCTCTTTGTATGTGATGTCAAAAGGATTGACAGTGAGTGAATCTACGCCGGCTATTGTTGCACTCATTGCTTCTGTTTGTGTACGAAGTAAGTTTACGTGTGCATCAAAAATTGTTTTGTTGAAGATAGATGTCTCGGCGTGTACTCTCATTTTTGCAGAGCAGTCGCATTTTGGCTCGAATTGTTTTACAATCATTGCCCATAACATACGTGCTGCACGGAATTTTGCTATCTCCATGAAATAGTTACCGCCTACACCCATGTTGAATTTGATGGCTTTTGCTGCATCGTCTGCGCTTAATCCACCCTCTGTGAGCATTGTCATATATTCTGTTCCCCATGCAAGGGCATATCCTAACTCTTGTGAGCAATATGCTCCACAGTTGTTCAAACTGATTGAGTTAACACCTATAACGCGATATTTTGGAAGTAATGCTTTTGCTTTTGCTACTGCTACTACTATCTCTTGTACCTCTTCACGACTCAATTTTTTGCCTTTTAAAAGCATTCTGTTGATAGGGTCGCAGTTGATAGATCCTTTGAGATTGGCGGTGTCAATACCTTTTGATTTGAAATAATCGGCAAGTAAAGACACTAATTTCTCGCAGCAACGAATACATACTGTAAAGTTGAGCTCTACACATTCAGGACAAATGCCGTTCAATAATGTAGCAATGTATTCTGCACTTAACTCTTTTTTGTTTAATTTAAAACCTAATGAGTCGATGCCTTTGTTCAATACGTCAAGGGCTTTCTCATTTGCTTGTTTTGCACAGCATGCGTCAATGTTTTGGCGTACATACCAATTATTGTCGGTTTTTGTGCCACGTACATATGGATATTCACCTGGTGCTGAATCCAATGTTTTTAATGCGGCTACATCTTCCAAACGGTAGAAGGGCATTACATTAAACCCTTCGTTCGTTTTCCAAACGAGCTTTTTGTTGAAGTCAGCTCCTTTGAGGTCGGCATTGATTTTTGCCATCCACTCTTCTGTGGTTACGGCCGGAAAATCTGCCAAGAGATTTAATTTCTTTTCTGCCATAAGTAATTTTTGTTATTCGTTAATTGTTAATTATTTATATTCTATTCGTTTCAATTGTTTAATACTGCAAAGTTACAATTTTTATTTCTTATATAAAGGAATTTTTTCTAAAATATTTTCGTTTATTCGTGTTATTTTTATCTGTGTTTTTGTTTTAATAAACTATTTTTGTGCTCTTTATCGTTTGAAATTGTTATAAATTCCTTTTATCCGCTTTTAATTTACATAATATTGATTGTGTTGAATCGCTTCGATGAGGTTATTATACCCGATAAAAAGTCTATTTTTTTGTCAAAATTGTCCTTGTCATTAAACATAAAGTCTACCTCTATTCCTATGCTATAAAGATTGTTTTTCATGTTTTCCGGCATGTTTAATTGCTCAATTTTCGACAAATCTTTTTCAGTTATTATGATGGCTCTTTTCCCATCCTCCATCTTTTCGAATATACCGTTTATCTTTTTTATATCTTGTTGGGTGTAGGTGTGATGGTCTTCATACGTGATGGTATTTATCGTATGGCATTGCTCGCGAAGGTAGTTGTATAAATGTTGCGGTTGTGATATTCCGCTCACTACTATCAACTCCATGTCCGGCGTTATATCCAAGGTTTGCCCCGTGAATACACCTTTAGGCTTGCGATAATTGATGCAGGTAAAGTATAACGATTGATAGGCAAGCAGACCTAGTTGTGTTCTGATAGATAGTTTGTCTGCCGGATTGATGCTTTTCGGACATTTAGTTATTATTACGATATTTGCCCTGTCGGTATTGTGCTTCGATTCTCTGAGTTCTCCGTAGGGTAGGTAGTTGTCGAGATATGTAAGTCGATTATAATCAATAAGTAAGATGTTGATATCCGGGTGTAGTTTTCGATATTGGTAGCAGTCGTCAAGCACAATAATGTCCGGCTTCGGATCTTTTGCCGATAAGTGTGATATTGCTCTGAATCTGTCGGTATCAACGGCAATGGTTATCTCCGGAAATTTTTTGTGTACTTGAAATGCTTCATCTCCCAAGGTCGTGGCAGAGCATTGCTTTCCGGATTCTTGATATCCTATGCTTTTACGTTTATATCCGCGACTCAAATACGCCAACTTGTATTTATCTTTCAATAAAGATATAATATATTCGGCGTGTGGCGTTTTACCCGTACCTCCTACAGTAATATTGCCTATCGATATTGTGGGTATATCGGCATAACTGTTTTTGATGATATTCAAGTCGTACAACTTGTTGCGAAGTTGTGTCGCTATTTGATATATCAATGATACAGGGTATGATAATACTTTTTGTATTGTGTTATTCATGATTTATATGTTGAGGGTTTTTTATTCAAAAATTTCTTTCCAATGTTTGAATTTCAATACGCCGTCGTATCCCCATTTCATGAGTTTTCTCTCTATCTCTTCGGCGGTAAATTCTTTATCCAATCGATTTTTGGAGTAATATTTGTCGGCATAGCAAATAAGTTGTTCTTCAATGCTCTCCGGAATGTAGTTACGAATCGGAAGTGGCAGGTTGTTCAGCAAGATATAATCAATGCTCAACCCGGTACCGGTGTGGCGTTCACATACCAAGGCGTGCCTTTCATAGCCCTCTTGGCGCATAAGATTTGCACCTAAATAGCCGTGTTCCACATATTTGTGTGTGCCGAAACATTGTATTCCCGGGGCGTCGGTCATGAATATTCCTATGTCGTGCAGCATTGCTCCTTCTGCTAAAAATTCCATGTCTATTCCTAACTCCGGATGTCGTGATGCTAAGGTCAATGCCTTTTCTTTTACTTTTTCCGAGTGGTCTACAAGTATCTTGTAAAGCTCGCTCCCCGGGTCATAATATTTCTCTATAATATCGTAAGGATTCATCTGTCTCGCTTTTTTTTGTGTTTGATTTTAGTATCTGATTAGTTTTAAGGTTTGTATGTCGCCGGCGGAGTTCGTTAGTCTGATAATATATACTCCTTTGGCTAATGTGCTTATGTTTAATGTATAATCGTATGTGTCTATTTCGGAACTCAATATCTGTTTGCCGTTGATATCGTAGAGTTCCATTTTATTATCAATGGCGTTTGCAATTCCGATTATGTCACCGTTTCCGTAGATAACCGAAGATGTTTCGTTTATTAAAATGTCATTTTCTGTTGTTGTGCCGTTCAGGTTGAATGCTATTACTACGGGGTCGTGGTCGCTACTCTTGTACATGTCGTTGTTATAACTGTATCCGTCGTAATAGAAAACCGAAGATTCGTCAGCGTTGATATGGAATACTTGGCATCCGGTGGCTTGTGCACTCAGTGATGCGTTTGCAAAGGCGTGGTCAAGACAGCCTATGTTGCCGCCAAATACGTAAGAGTAGGCTTTTTCGCCTCCATATTGCTTAATCAGGTTGGTGTATCCGGCATCAGCGATTATTCTAATCGGGTCTTCTTGTGTGTATGCATTAAGGTCTCCCATGATAATGACATCATCATCGCCGAAATATCTTGCACATGATTGGGCAAAGGTAATTATTGCCGTGGCTTCGCGTACTCTGTCACCGTTAAACGATCCTTGACCATCGTTAATATCGGCGTTATCCCCACTTCCTTGTCCGGATTTTGCCTTGAAGTGGTTGAGTAATACCACAATAGATTCGTTGTTACTTTTCATTTTGAATCCTTGCCCTTTTTTGCGGTGGTTTACTCCCGTGTTGTTTGATTGTATTTGTCGCAGTGGCTCTAACAAGTCGTCGCGATACACGAATCCAACTTTGGTAAACGTCCCGCTCACCTTAGTGCCGTCATCGATATAAGAGTAGTGTTTTCCGTTGTTTAGTGCGTTGAGGGAATTGGTGATTTTTGCCAATGCATCTTGCCCTTGTTGTACCTCTATCAATCCGAAAATGTCGGCATCTATAGCCTCTAATGCTTTCATTATCTTGTTGTGTTGCTTTTCGGCATCTGCCTCATTGTCAGGTCCGAATCCATTGCCGTAACCGCTTGTCAAGTATAATCTCAGGTTAAAAGAGCAAATCTTTAAATTGTAATCGCCAAGGTTTGTTACAGCTGTCGGGCGCGGATTACCTTGGAATACCGGTGTTGTTGTCGGTGTGATGGTATAGCCGTATTGTGATTGAGAGAATACACCTCTGAGTAGGGTGGTGTACTGCCCGGTGCGACAGGTTCCGTCGGCATCTTGCCATGGCCGTGGATTGGGATATGTCGTGCTCGAACCGTCAGAGAGTGTCACCCTGTTATTGTTATTCTTATTCAATATCGTAGTGTATTCTGTTGACGCCGGCAATGCAATGTCGGTAGGCGACATCTGCCTTTCGTTGGATATCTCCACCTCGCCGTGTTTGTTCCAATTATTTACGCTTATTATATAGAGTGTGTCGTGTATCTCTACAGTGCTGCCTATATAATTGCTCGGATTGTTCATCAAATCATTCCAAGTTATCACTACTGCAGTTTCACTCTCTTTACAGAAAGCGGAACTGATAAATAATAAAACTGCAAATAATACAGTTATTGTTTTTTTTCTCATCTTATAGTTTTATTTAAATGATGTTTAAAAATTATTTTCATTACAGCGTTGCAACATCTGTTTTATTTCTTGATATTGAAGCGTGTAATGAGAAGTAATTTTCTAAATCTTAATCTTCTTTCCAAATGTTATAGAAATGTTTCACAGGTCCGTGCCCGTGTCCTATTTCATAATTTGCTCCGGCAATAATAGCCTCTTTTATGTATTTGTGACTCAGTGCCACAGCATTGTCCAAGTCATGCCCATGAGCCAGCATTGATGCCAGTGCCGACGACATGGTACAGCCGGTGCCGTGAGTATTTTTTGTGACAATCTTTTTCGATCCTAATTTCAGAATTTTGCCATTCTCATTGTTGTAAAACAGATCTGTAATAAAATCTTTTTCAATATGGCCCGCTTTCAACAATACCGACACGTTATATCGCCTTGCAATTTTTTTTGCGGCAATTTCCATATTCTCATCGTCAATTTTTTCACCATCGAGGAGCACTTCAGCCTCCGGGATATTCGGCGTTATCACTCTTGCTAACGGCAGAATATTGCTTTTCATATACTCTATAGAGTCGTCGGTGATGAGTGGGTTGTCGGATGTGGATATCATTACGGGGTCAACAACTATGTTGCTGTGATGGTGCTCGGAAAAATATATGTATAGCACCTCCATTATCTCTTTCGAGAGTAACATCCCCGTCTTTATAGCGTCGGCACCAAGGTCGTTCATCACGCATGTCAACTGGTCGTACACCATCTGTGGCGGTATCGGGTGTATTGATTTTACTTCCTGAGTATTTTGTGCAGTAATGGCTGTAATTACCGATTCGGCATAGCATCCGCATGCAGATATAGTTTTTATATCCGCCTGAATTCCTGCCCCTCCGCCCGAGTCGCTTCCGGCTATTGTGAGTACTTTTTTATATTGTTTCATCAATCGTTTACTCTATTATTATGCTGATATACAATGTGATACAAATAGGTTGTGCCGCCTTGTCTGTTTGTTGTAAATTAGCATTTTTTCTCAATTAAATTCCTGCTTTTCTTTTTCTGTCATTCACACTCCTTGCAACTTGCAAATATAATGCTTTTTTTTTATTAATTAATTGAATTTCATATTGATGTAGATGATTTAAGGAAATTTAACAAAATATATGATTGTAATATGAATAAGTTTGTGTTACTTTGCATTGTCAAGAAGGGGTGCTATATAAATAATGTATATGGCTGAGATTATACTCTAATTACCTGATGCAGATAATGCTGCTGTAGGGATTTTTGATAGTTTGAATAATAATTGTTACTCCTTCTGCTTGAAAAAGTAAGAAGGTTTTTTATTTTTTAGAGATATGAAATTAAAAGTAAACGGAGAGATGGTGGAGCACGATGTTGCTTACCTCAGTCAATTGTTAGAAACCATGGCTTTGCCGGAGCGTGGTGTGGCTGTCGCAGTAAATAATACTATGATTTCTCGCGAAGAATGGAAAAATTATTCTCTTTCTGAAGGCGATAATATCTTGATAATAAAGGCTGCTTGTGGAGGGTAGTGTTATGATGATACGCGGGTGTAGCTGGAGTAAGTTGCAGTTTATCACTCATGGTGGCTCTGCCGAAGAAATTATAAACGGCACTTTGAATGTGCTGGAAGGCGGATGCCGTTGGGTACAATTGCGTATGAAGAATTTTCCTCGTGAAGAGATTATCTCGGTTGCCGAAATATTGAAAGCGGAATGCCGAAAAAATGATGCTGTGCTGCTTATTGATGATGAGGTGGAAATAGCTCTTCGCCTTAATTTGGATGGTGTGCACCTCGGGCTTAAAGATATGCCTATCGACGAAGCCCGTAAGATATTGGGAGAAAATTTTATTATCGGCGGCACGGCAAATACCGTAGAGCAAGCACATCATCATATTTCTCTCGGTGCCGATTACCTCGGAGTCGGTCCTTTTCGCTATACCACCACAAAGCAAAATCTAAGTCCCTTACTCGGTATCGAAGGCTATAAATCATTGATGAGCAACACTGATATTATCACGGTGCCGGTAGTGGCTATCGGTGGTATTGTAGAATCCGATATACCTGAAATAATGAGCACCGGAGTGCAAGGTATTGCTGTGAGTGGCACGATATTAAATGCAAAAAATCAAGTGGAGCAAACACGTTTGCTTTTGAATAAATTGAAATAAAACTTTTTTTAAATAATATGGACAAATTAATTATTGCAGGTAGGGAGTTTAATTCCCGCCTCTTTTTGGGAACCGGAAAATTCCCGAATAATGAATTGATGCAGAAGGCAATAGTGGCTTCCGGCACGGAAATGGTTACCGTTGCAATGCGCCGTATTGAATTGAATGATGAAAATGATGATATGTTGCGTCATATTATCTCCCCTTCAATTCAATTGTTACCTAATACGTCAGGAGCTCGCAATGCGGAAGAGGCTGTTTTCGCCGCACAAATGTCACGCGAGGCTTTTGGTACAAATTGGCTCAAACTGGAAATTCACCCCGACCCTCGTCACCTTTTGCCCGACTCTGTAGAGACTCTTAAGGCTACCGAGAAATTGGTAAAACTCGGGTTTGTAGTGCTCCCTTATTGCCAAGCAGACCCTATTCTCTGCCGTCAACTCGAAGAAGCCGGTGCCGCTACGGTAATGCCTCTTGCCGCCCCAATCGGTACTAATCGCGGTCTCGTAACTCGCGATTTTATACAACTTATTGTAGAGCAATCTAATGTTCCTGTAGTTGTAGATGCCGGCATCGGAGCACCAAGTCATGCCGCTGCCGCCCTCGAAATGGGTGCCGATGCAGTGCTTGTAAATACCGCTATCGCCGTGGCTGCAAACCCCGAAGAGATGGCCGTCGCTTTCCGTGAAGCCGCTATTGCTGGCCGTCGCGCTTACGAAGCAGGCCTCGGCGCTGTAACTTTCAATATGCAAGCCTCTGCTTCTTCTCCTCTTACCGCATTCTTAAACGAGTAAAATGCAGCTCGGAAGATATATCCAAAAATACTCCGAGTAAGAGAGAATATTTTATAGTCATAAAATGGCTTTATGCCCGAAAATATTTAATATTATGGATAATAACGAAAATAAAAAAGAGAATAAAAAAGAATATTTCGCAAAACCGGAGAAAGTGTACCTCCAAGGAGAAATGTTCCCTTTTATTCGCGTCGGAATGCGGAAAGTAAACCTTACTCCTACAGTCAATATTGTTAATGGAGAGAAGGTTACCACTCCAAACGACCCTATACTCGTTTATGATACAAGCGGACCGTTTACCGACCCGAATATCACTGTCGACCTTAAAAAAGGTATCGAACGCATCCGTGAACCATGGATTTTAGAGCGTGGCGATGTAGAGAAACTCCCTTCCGTTACAAGCGAATACGGAAAAATGCGCCGCGATGATAAGTCGCTCGACCATCTCCGCTTTGAGCATATCGCACTCCCTTATCGCGCAAAAAAAGGAAAATGCTGTACCCAGATGTATTACGCAAAACAGGGTATCATTACTCCCGAAATGGAGTACGTTGCTATCCGTGAAAACATGAATTGCAAAGAGCTCGGTATCGACACTTATATCACTCCGGAATTTGTACGCCAACAAATAGCTTGCGGTCAGGCGGTTCTTCCTGCAAATATCAACCACCCGGAAGCGGAACCAATGATTATAGGTTCTAAATTCTATGTAAAAATAAATACAAATATCGGAAACTCAGCTACTACTTCAAGTATTGATGAAGAGGTGGATAAAGCCGTATGGAGCTGTAAATGGGGCGGCGATACGTTGATGGACCTCTCTACCGGTGCCAATATTCACGAAACTCGTGAGTGGATTATTCGAAATTGCCCCGTTCCTGTAGGTACTGTGCCTATCTATCAAGCCCTTGAAAAAGTGGATGGTAAAGTAGAAGACCTCTCTTGGGAAATCTATCGCGATACCCTTATCGAGCAATGCGAGCAGGGCGTCGACTATTTCACTATTCATGCCGGTATTCGCCGTCATAACGTGCATCTTGCCGACAAACGCCTCACCGGTATAGTTAGCCGTGGCGGATCTATCATGAGCAAATGGTGCCTTATCCATGATAAAGAGAGCTTCCTTTACGAGCATTTCGATGAAATTTGCGAAATCCTTGCACAATACGACGTTGCAATTTCTCTCGGTGATGGCCTCCGTCCCGGTTCTATCTACGATGCTAATGATGAAGCACAATTTGCAGAACTCGACACACTCGGCGAACTCGTTGAGCGAGCTTGGAAATATAATGTACAGGCATTTATAGAGGGTCCGGGTCATGTGCCTCTCCACAAAATCAAAGAGAATATGGAGCGTCAAATCGAGAAGTGCCATAATGCACCGTTCTACACTCTTGGTCCGCTCGTTACCGATATCGCACCGGGTTATGACCATATCACCTCCGCTATCGGAGCCGCACAAATCGGATGGCTCGGCACTGCGATGCTCTGCTATGTCACTCCGAAAGAGCACCTCGGACTCCCTAACAGAGAGGATGTTCGTGTGGGCGTAATTACATATAAGATGGCTGCCCATGCTGCCGACCTCGCAAAAGGTCACCCTGGAGCACAAATCCGTGATAATGCCCTCAGTAAAGCCCGCTACGAATTCCGCTGGCGCGACCAATTCCACCTCAGTCTCGATCCCGACCGTGCCCTCGACTACTTCAACGAAGGCCGTCATACCGATGGCGAGTACTGCACAATGTGCGGTCCTAACTTCTGCGCTATGAAGCTGAGCCGCGATATCCGTAAATAAATTGTAGTAATCATAACATCAAAAAAGTGCATTGCATACCTATTGCAATGCACTTTTTTATTGCCATTCCCCTTAAAATATTTATTCTTATCATTAATATAATTTTGCTCTTAATAATACAAAATGTTATTAAAGGCATGCGTAACGCTCATAAATAATTTCCAAAAATCTCTATTAATTGAGAAAAAATAGG
>JAEDFN010000035.1 GCA_016292775.1 Paludibacteraceae bacterium | reverse complement strand
AAGAAATCATCAAAAATGCTACGTGAGCGGCGTTGAACAGGTATTTCAACGAGCACCTCACAATCGGCAGGGGCTATCTCTACTTTTCCGCTTTTCTGAGGGAATAACAATATTTTCTTCAGTTCATACACATAAAAATTCTTGTTATTATACTGTTCTATATTGGTTTGAATGGTCTGTAAATCAAAATCTTGAGAGAAGCAATTTTTGATTTCCGGGAAATTTACAGAGTTGATAGATCGTATTTGAATAGTAGAATATAGTTTATACGAAACACAAACAGCCTCTTGCTCCATAACCTTAACTTTTGACAATTGCATACGCAAGAAAAGGTTGTCGGCGGATAGAGAAGCATAATTTTGATTTGAAGCACCTCCTTGAGATTTAGCCTGAGCATTTGCTTTATCCTGAGGTATTACGGTGATATCCAAGGAATTTGAATAATATTTCTGTTTATCCACAGTAATAGAGGCGGGGTTTATGGTGTACTTACCCTCTTTTACTGCGCTAATGGTATAAGTATAAATAACTTTGCGAGAAGAAGACACTTTACCATTTATGAATTGTGTTGAAGAACTTGTAGAAGTATACGGCCCTGCCAACACTTCGAAACCTTTAAATTCCGCTACTTTTAAATTCTGACCGTCGGCATTAACCACGAATTGCAGTTGAAATGGCTCTCCAACCACTACTGTAGTGCTTTGTACATTCGCTTTAAACTCCACATTATCGGCTGCAATAGCGTACAATGAAAAGAATGCGACGATTACTATTGAAATAAACTTCTTCATAATTTATTTATTACCAATCTTTTTCTACTTTAGAAGAGTTTCTTTTTTGTTTTTGTAATTTCTTTAATTTCTCTTGAGTTTGTTTCTCATCTTGCTGCAAAGCCTCAAGAATTTGTTCAGCATTTTCTTTCGACATAGATTCGGAATTTTGCTGTTGTTGCTGTTGTTGTTCTTGTTGCTGTTGCTGTTCTTGCTGCTGTTGCTGCTGTTGTTCTTGTTGTTGTTCTTGCTGTTTATTATCTTTAGAGTCTTGTTGTTGCTGCTGTTGCTGCTGTTGTTGTTGCTGTTGTTGTTTTAAAAGATATTTGGCATAGGCCAAGTTATATCTTGTATCGTCATCATTAGGATTATTTTTCAGGGCCTCTTTATAAGCGGATATAGACTCTTGAATTTTATTAGCTTGCAACAAAGAGTTTCCTAAGTTATGGTAAGAGCTTGCCAATTTTTGTTTATCATCGTCGGCAAGGGCGGCAGCTTTAGAGAATTGCTCTGCCGCTTCGGCATATTTTTCTTGGCGATAGAGTGAATTTCCGAGGTTAAAATTGGCTGAGAAGCTGGATTTATTTTTCTCCAAGCCTTTTCGATATTCTACTTCCGACTCTACAAATTTTTCTTTATTGTACTCTTTATTGCCTTTATTTACATATTTACTCTCTTTTTGGGCGATAATAGGAAGAGTAATAATTAAAGCAATTAGAATAATAATCGTTTTTTTCATAATCAAAACCATTTAATTTTATTTAGACGATTATTTTGTCGATTGAGGACAAAGAATTCTAACAACAATAACACCAATGCGATCCATGCAAAGACAAAGAATTGCTCGTCATAAGCGGCAAAATTTTTGGACATGATTTCACCTTTTTGCATATCATCAATTTCCTTCATAATAGTACGCAATGCGATATTAGAGTTATCGGCTCTCACATAAACGCCGTTACCGGCAGAAGCTATTTGAAGGCACATCGGTTCGTTCAATTTAGTAAGGACGATGTTATCCGACTTATCTTTTAAGAAAGAAGCTTTACCATCTACGGGAATTGGGGCACCATTAGGGCTACCGATACCGACAACATTGACGATTATGCCCTTTTCGTTTGCCTCTTTAGCGGCTTTTACGGCGTCATCCTCATGGTTTTCTCCATCGGTAATTACAATAATAGATCTGCCCACACCGGATTCCGATTCGGGGAAGCATTTTGTTGCCAACTCAATAGCGGCACCTATTGCAGTACCGGGGCGCGGGACAGTGTTGGTATTAATAGTAGATAAAAACATTTTAGCAGAGACATTATCGGTAGTTAAAGGCAATTGCACAAAAGCATCTCCGGCAAATACTACCATACCAACCTTATCTTCCGACATTTTATCTATTAATTTAGAGAGCATCATCTTGGCATTATCCAAACGAGAAGGGGTAACATCTTGCGACAGCATGGATTTTGAAACGTCGAGAACGAACATCACCTCTACCCCGTTTGTTTTACTATCTTCTATTTTAGTACCCATTTGAGGGCGAGCAAGAGCAAAAACGAGTAATACCAGCACTATAATAAGTAGGTAAAATTTCACATAAGGGCGTACCGAAGAGACATTCGGCATCAAAGAAGCCAAGAGATTGGGATTACCAAAAGTTCTCAAGCGTTTCTTTTGAACATACATTCCATAATGGAATAGCAATACTATAAAAAGCAGTGCTATCAACCAATAGAACATATCCGGGTTTTCAAATCGAAACATAGTTCACTATCTGTTTTTAATAGATTGAAGTTTGATTTTTGAATTTCGTTTTTTGGGATATACATAATAACGTGCTACCATAGGGGATGGAGCAACATTAATTTTTTTCTTATAATTAGGAGCAAAAGAGACCACGGTTTTTATAGGCGCATAAGT
Source organism: Paludibacteraceae bacterium (assembly GCA_016292775.1). Lineage (GTDB taxonomy): Bacteria > Bacteroidota > Bacteroidia > Bacteroidales > Paludibacteraceae > Aphodosoma. The sequence goes on along the minus strand of JAEDFN010000035.1, from coordinate 15,582 downwards.
AGTATCTGCGAAAATAATCTGAACAGGGGCTTGTGAAAGATAAATTCCTTTACAAACTACTCTTGAACCGGGGGTTTTATTCACTTGATAACCGGAAATTCTTACTGTAAAACGAGCACTATCCGGAGAGATTATTAATAGTGTATTTGATAATGATTGCGCGCAAGCAACACTAACAAATAATCCAAAAGATAACATTAATAATAATTTTTTCATATTAAATGTTTTAAGGTAAACGACGTAAAACTGTTGATTTCAAAAAGATTTCGATAAGTAAAAGGATAAAGGCTGCAAAAAGGAAAGGGAAAAACTCTTCACTTTTAGTGTTATATTCATTTACTCGAAGTTTTGTTTTTTCTAATTTATCTATTTCTTGATATATAGTTCTAAGTTTATTATTATCAGTAGCACGGAAATAGCTGGCACCGGTTAGTTCTGCGATAGAAGTAAGAGTATTTTCATCGATATCCACTTCAATATCGTTATAAACGATTCCCATTGGTGTATTAAACGGATAAGGAGCCATTCCCATTTTGCCGACACCTATAGTATATACTCTGATACCGAATGTTTTAGCCATTTCTGCGGCTGTTAATGGAGCGATATCGCCGCGATTATTAGTACCATCGGTAATAAGTATGATTACTTTTGATTTTGCTTGGCTATCTTTAATACGGCTGATAGCATTAGCCAAACCAAGTCCAATAGCGGTACCGTCTTCTATTAATCCGTATTCAACACTCTGAACCAAGTTCAATAATGCAGTATGGTCGGTAGTTAAAGGGCATTGTGTAAAGCTTTCACCTGCAAAAAGAACAAGGCCGATATTATCATTAGGGCGACCGGCAATAAATTCCATCGCAACGGTTTTTGCGGCTTCCAACCTATTCGGTTTTAAATCTTCCGCGAGCATGGTGCCCGAGATATCTACAGAAAGCATTATATCTATTCCCTCTGTTGTTTCCGAGCGATGAGTATTGCTCAGTTGAGGTCGAGCTATTGCGATTATTATTAAGGCAATTGCAGCACATCTGATAATAAAAACGAGGTGAAACAGCAAGACCTTTTTTGTTTTAGGCAATTTGTTAAAGGCCCCTGTAGAAGAGACTTGTAGGGTTGCATCGGTTTTATACTGTTTAAATATATACCAAATTATCATTGGTAAGATAAGCAATAAAAACCATAGATATTCCGGATTTCGAAAAGTCATAGTACAAAAAATTATTATTCTACACTTACCTTATTTGAGTCATCATTTGAATTGACAGCATCTACATTGCCGGTAACATCACTCTCTTTATCAGCAACTTCTTCTTGTTTAGAAATATCGATAAATTTTGTAACGTTATTGAACGCCAAGCTATTCTCATCCGGAAGTGGAATCCATTTCGCGAATTTTACCAAATCGGATATTGAGAGAATCGAGCGTAACAGGGTCATCAATTCTTTATTTGCATTCAAATCTTTATGAGATTTAAATTCTCCGATCAAATCCTCTGACGACATTTCCATTGCCGAGATATTGAAACGTTTGTCAATATATTGGCGTAAAATATCTGTCAAATCAGTATAATACTCTTTGAACAAACTTTTTTGCCACAATTGTTTCTGTCTCAACAACTCAAGCTGTTCGTACGCTATAACATGAGCGGGACGATTATCCACAATCTCTTGGCATTCAGAATCTTCTTTCTTGAATTTTTTCTTATACCAACGAATAATAAAAATTATCATTAGAATTACAATCACCGATAAAACTACAATAGCGATAATAGTAAGGAAAGAAATCCAATCAAAAGGAGGTTTTACCACATTTTTTATATCGGCAATAGCATGTTGAGTAGTGTCTATCGGAACAGAGAGTACTTTAAGTACCAGAGGGTTAGTAAAAAAAGTATCGTTACCATCAACGATAGGCATATTTGGTACAAAAATCATAGCAGAGTCAAAAGAAGTAACCACATATGATTCCGACACTTTAATTTCACCGGAAGGAAGTAATACGGTATCTTTTTTGCAATAATCCACTATTTCCAATCCATTCACAATAGAATCGGAAAATAGAGGAAATACAACTTGTTTATCTTTGGGTTGGATGGCGGAAAGCGTAAATTTCGTTTGTTCTCCAATCCAAATACAAGCTGAGTCCATTTCGGCATTAACCGAGATAGACTGAGCGAAGAACCACAAAGGCAAACAAGATATCAATAAGGATAAAACCAGACGTTTCATATTATTTTCTCATATTAAATAATCGCATCAAAGCCTTGACATAATCCTCCGTGACTTCGAGAGAAACGAAATCAATACCGGCATATTTCACCATTTGGTTTAAATTAGCCATGCTATCTACCCAATATTTTTTATACATTTCTCGAACTTTAGAGGAGTTTGTATCTACCCACAAACGTTGACCTGTTTCGGCATCTTTAAACTTAACGAGACCTACAGGAGGTATTTCAACATCACGGATATCATACACTTGCAAGGCCACAACATCATGCTTTCTATTAGCAATAGTAAAGGCATCTTGCTGAAGATTATCGTCGATAAAGTCGCTTATTAAGAATGAAGTACAACGTTTTTTAATAACATTGGTAAGATACCTCAAAGCGAGAGAGATATCGGTAGCATTACTCTCGGGTTTAAACTCAAGGAGTTCACGAATAATAAAAAGAATATGTTTACGACCTTTTTGAGGTGGAATAAATTTCTCTATCTTATCAGTAAAGAATATAGCCCCGATTTTATCATTATTTTGGATAGCAGAAAAAGCGATTGTAGCGGCTATTTCGGTAATAACATCGCGTTTATACGCACTTGTAGAGCCAAATAAGCTACTGGAAGAGAGGTCGATAAGCAACATAACCGTCATCTCTCTTTCTTCTTCAAAAACTTTTACGAAAGGTTTTCGAAAACGAGCAGTAACATTCCAATCGATAGTACGGACTTCGTCACCATACTGATATTCACGCACTTCAGAAAACGTCATACCCTTTCCTTTGAAGGCAGTATGATATTCGCCGGCGAAAATATTATTAGAAAGGCCGCGCGTTTTTATTTCAATTTTTCGAACTTTATTTAATAATTCCGAAGTTTCCAAAGCACAACAAATTAAAAAGATTAAGGCACTTCTACAGCATTAAGAATTTGATTAACAATCTCTTCTGAAGTGATATTATTAGCTTCAGCCTCATAAGTAAGACCGATACGATGGCGAAGAACATCCATTGCAACGGCACGAATATCCTCAGGAATTACATAACCGCGGCGTTTGATAAATGCATAAGCACGTGCTGCTAATGCCATATTGATAGAAGCACGAGGGGAAGCACCAAAAGCTATCATTCCACTCAATTCTTTCAAACCATACTCTTCCGGATTACGTGTAGCGAACACCAAATCCACAATATATTTTTCAATTTTTTCGTCGATATAAACCTCTTTCACCACTTTACGAGCTTCTACGATATCTTCTACTTTTAATATTGGAGAAACTTTATGAAAAGCATCTTTAACATGAGCATTAACGATAAGGCGCTCCTCTTCTTTTTTAGGATAAGAGATTACTACTTTAAGCATAAAACGGTCGACTTGCGCCTCCGGAAGCGGATATGTACCCTCTTGTTCTATTGGGTTTTGAGTAGCCAATACGAGGAATGGGTCCGGCAAAGCAAAAGTCTCTTCACCTATAGTTACTTGATGCTCTTGCATTGCTTCGAGAAGTGCGGATTGAACCTTTGCCGGAGCACGGTTTATCTCATCGGCGAGAACGAAGTTAGCGAAAACAGGACCTTTTTTTATAACAAAGTTCTCGTTTTTTTGACTATAAATCATAGTACCGACTACGTCGGCCGGCAACAAATCAGGGGTAAATTGAATACGGCTAAAGTCGGCATCAATAAGTTGTGCCAAAGTTTTTATTGCAAGGGTTTTGGCCAATCCAGGTACACCTTCTAACAATACGTGACCATCGGAAAGCAAACCGATAAGCAAAGATTCTACCAAATGTTTTTGACCGACAATGGTTTGGTTCATTCCCATCATCAAAGCATCAACAAAAGAACTTTGACGTTCTATACGCTCATTTAATTCGCGAATATCAACTATTTCACTCATATCTTATAATTAATTTTCTATTATATTTTCTTTTATTATTTCAATACAAAAGTACTATTTTTATCACTATCCACAAAGTTTTTTCCCACTCTTTTTAATGGAAAGCAGATAATAAAATCAGTAACAACTATCAATAATTTATACGTATAAAAGGTCTGTTTATTGTAATTATATCAAATAATAAAAAGGCATCTACTCTTATCATTCAGCTTTTTTCACGAATTTATCGTGTAATTCTCGAGCATATTTTATTGCCTGAGGATTTGAGCTATCGATAAGTGCTCCATTCACTTTCGGTATATATAGTGTTGTACCCGGAACTATGACATTTGGATTTGGTATTCTGCTTTGATTAGCTTCATAAATATAGACCCAAAAATCTCGATGGCCATAATATTTCAAAGAGATTAACGTCAATCTGCTATCTTTCGGCATTTGAATTGTATCTAAGAAACGGGTATAAACTCTTGGTGTATTAAAGATATCTGTTTGCTCAATAGATGTTTCCTTTGTATCCGGTGCATCGTCAAAAGCAGTATCTTGCTCATTATATTGCACTGTATCAACTATTTCAACAGAAGTATCATTAGTTAACACCACACTCTCTTGTACGTTATTATCATTATCATGATGCAGCTTATCGGTTTTATCTATATCATTGACGTCATCATCCGAAGTTTTATTCATCGCGATAATTGTATCGAAACGCTGTTTTACAAATCCATTATAGTAAAAATCCAATGCCAATGCAGAGGCAAGAATCAAGACAATAGCCAATATTGATAAGATGATAGCAACTCTGCGACGCCTCTTTCTTTGATACTCTTTACGAATAGCAAGCAACATTTCCGCATCAGGAGAATTTGATTTATTTTTTTCTTCTTTCAATTCGGAAGAATTATTAACATTTTCGCACTCCGAAGTTTTTCCCACTTCAGGTTCCTTTTCTAATATCGGGTTGTTTTCCCCTTCAAGAGTTGTTTTCGGCTGCGTTTCTCGCTCTAACTCAAGCTTTTTCTCGACGTCCAATACGATTTCTTTTTGAGCTGCACTATCGATTTGCAGGACTTTCTCTGCTTCCGACTCGATTTCATCATTTGTAATATTGTCGGTTTCCGAAACAAGTTCTTCTTCAGCACTATTCTCGGGTTTGGAAACTATCTCGGCATCCGACATGATATCTTCTTGAGCAGTATTCTCAGTTTCTGATATAACACTTTCTTTTTCAGAAATTTCGGTTTGCAAATTTTTCTCGGTGTCCGAAAAGATTTCTATTTCATGAGTAATTTTCTTTTCAGAATTAACTACGGTATCCGGATAAATTTCCGATTCTGAATTAGGTAAGGTATCTGGTTGGTTTTCCGATTCTGAATTAATATCCGGATTGGGAATAACATCTGTCGTCGTATCTTGACCATCAGAACTCAATCCCTGAATATCGGCAAGTAATGATTTGATTTCCAAGGCTTGCTCAGCGAGTTTTTCTAAAGGGGACTCTACCTTATCAGCCTCATTATCAGTTTTTATTAACTGCACATCAGTTTTTACCTCATCAACCGGAGGAAAGGAACTAACAGTATGATTTGCTGATAAATTCTTTAAATCTTGGGACAAAGTATCAATATTAACTTCACCATCACTCATATCCACAACATCCTCAATAATAATTGTATCGAGATGAGCAAACGGAGAATTGACAATATTTTTTAATTCAGAATCGGGAGTAAATACTATTTTATAGTGAGAATTAATTTTAATTGGTTTACCTGTATTAACATCAACGCTACTACGTTCATTTACAAGGGTTACCTTAAAAGAACCTAATCCGGTAATTTTCAAAACCTTATCTTTACTTAGAGCATCAATAAAGATATTTTGAAAAGCTTTAACAAAGGCATTAGCCTCTTTTTTAGTAATCTTAGCCTTTGAAGCGAACACATCGACTAACGATTTCAAATTTACTTCATCCATACTCATACCTCTTTTAATTTAGATTTTAAAGAAGAAGAAGGTTTGAAATTAAGCACTAATTTTGGTGGGACAAGCATAGTTTTTTTCGTAGTAGGGTTAACTATTTTTCTCTGTTCTTTCCTGCGCACCTCCAATTGTCCTAAATTACCAAGAGTAACAGAATCTCCATTGGACAATTGTTCTACAACAGCATCCACAAAGCAAGAAAACACGGTAGCAGTTTGCTTTTGCGTGCTATTCATTGTTTTAGCTAATTGAGTAATAAATTCTTTATTATTCATAGACCAATCACTCTACTAATTTTGCAAATAAGTCATAAACATCGCTATCGATAATTTCCACGTTATAAAAATCACCGACAGTAAGGGGAATTTTTTTATCAATATAAACTTCTCCATCAACCTCCGGGGAATCGAATTCGGTGCGAGCAACGTAAAAATCGGGGTCTTCACGATCAATAATAACCCTCATTGTAGAACCAACTTTTTCGGCGGCTATTGATTGTGATATTTTCTCTTGTAAAGACATAATTTTATCTACTCTACTCTGTTTCACCTCCTCCGGTATATCATCACTATAATTTTTATAGGAATAAGTACCCTCTTCATGCGAATAAGCAAACACACCCAATCGTTCGAATTTTTGAGTTTCCACAAAATCGATTAGTTCATTAAAATCCTCCTCTGTCTCACCGGGATGGCCAACAAGTAAAGTTGTACGAAGGTGAATTCCGGGAACAGCCTTTCTGACGTTTTCGATAAACCGTAACGTATCTTGCTTGGTAAGATTTCTACGCATTAATTTGAGCATATTATCTGAAATATGCTGGAGAGCGATATCGAAATATGAACAAACCTTAGGGTTATCACGCATCACATCAAGGATTTGATATGGAAAATTATTCGGATAACCATAATGAAGTCTTATCCACTCAATACCATTGATTTCGGATAATCTGCTTACCAACTCGGGTAATTTATGCTCGTGATAGAGATCAAGACCATAATATGTTAAATCTTGAGCTATTAGCTGAAGTTCTTTCACTCCCTTATGCGCCAACCACTTAGCCTCATCAACGATAGATTCGATATCACGAGATTTGTATGCACCGGTAATAATAGGTATTGCGCAATAGGAGCAAGTACGATTACATCCTTCTGCAATTTTCAGGTATGCATAATGAGCCGGAGTAGTAACTACTCTTAAATCCTTTGATGATTTCTCATTATTTCTTTGGGCAACGAAATCATCTATCATATCAGACCAATTAAACTTACCATAGTATGCGTCGACTTCAGGGATTTCTTGCTCTAATTGGTGAATATATCTTTCTGAAAGGCAACCCATTACTATTAGTTTGCCTATTCTACCACGTTTTTTCAGTTCGGTAAGTTCCAAAATAATATCAATAGACTCTTGTTTAGCATCGCCAATAAAGCCACATGTATTAACGACGACGAATTCGCCGCACACCTTATCGGAATCGTGAAAAACTTTAAATCCGGCGTTTTTAAACAATCGCATAAGTTTTTCCGAATCCACGAGATTTTTATAGCAGCCTAAAGAAATAACGTCAACTCTATTTTTTTGCATAATAAAAAGAAGAGATAATTACAGGGAGAATAGAGTTTGTACAAAAGATTTTTTGTCGAAAACTTGCAAATCATCGATACCCTCACCGAGGCCAATATATTTTACAGGGATTTTAAATTGGTCGGAGATACCGATAACGACGCCGCCCTTGGCAGTACCATCGAGTTTAGTAACCGTCAAAGAAGATACTTGAGTAGCTTTAGTAAATTGTTTTGCTTGTTCAAAGGCATTCTGACCGGTAGAGCCATCGAGAACGAGCATAACATCGTGAGGAGCATCAGGCACAATTTTCTTCATAACGTTTTTAATTTTCGACAGTTCGTTCATCAAATTAATTTTATTATGCAGACGGCCGGCAGTATCTATAATAACGACATCAGCGTCATTAGCTTTAGCAGAAGAGAGAGTATCGAAAGCGACGGATGCCGGGTCGGCACCCATCTGTTGTTTTACAACGGGCACACCTACTCTTTCGCCCCAAATACATAACTGTTCGACGGCGGCAGCGCGGAAAGTATCAGCGGCACCGAGGCAAACCTTTTTACCTGCTTTTTTATACTGAGCGGCAATTTTACCGATGGTAGTAGTTTTTCCAACGCCATTCACGCCGACTACCATTATCACATAAGGTTTTGCAGGAAGAGGATCTTCGAAAGAGAGATTTGCAGTAGTTTCGTTTTCAGCGAGCATAGTGCATATCTCTTCATTAAGAACATTTGAAAGTTCGTTTGTATTTAAATACTTATCCTTAGCGATACGAGTTTGCAGGCGTTCAATAATTTTCAAAGTGGTTTCCACACCGACATCAGAGGTTATTAAAGCCTCTTCGATATTATCCAAAACATCGTCATCCACAACGCTTTTACCCATGATAGCGCGGGATAATTTACTCCACACACTCTGTTTTGTTTTTTCAAGGCCATCGTTTAAAACCTCTTTTTTATTCTTTGATAAAAAACTAAAAATACCCATTTTACAACATTTTTATTAATCAACAAAGGTACGATTAATTTTTTGAATTACAAAGGAAAGTAAATAAAAAAAGGAAACCGATTTTTCGATTTCCTTTTTATATATAACACACATATATTTTATCTCATAATCGACAAAATACACGCGTAATAAACTTTGCTAAAAGGGGGAAATAATATTTATTTAGCAAAATACTCCTTAACTTTTTCGTTAAGAATCATTTCTTCTTGAAAGACATAGGCACCAGTTTTTGGTGATTTAACCATTTTAATCACCTTAGAATAGCCACGACCTTCACCTTTTTGCAGTGTTGCAACCGTTTTCTTTGCCATAAGTCAATTATTTAATTTCTTTGTGAACTGTAACTCTTTTTAAGATAGGGTTATACTTTCTCAACTCAAGACGTTGGGTAGTATTTTTACGATTCTTAGTAGTAATGTAACGAGATGTACCCGGCATACCACTGTCTTTGTGTTCTGTGCACTCTAAGATAACTTGCACTCTTGCTTCTTTAGATTTTTTTGCCATAACTTATTCTCCATAATATGCTTGATCACTCAATTCATTCCAAGTGCAATAGCCTTTTTCAACAGCTTTGCAAAGGGCAGCGTGCAAGCCAAGTTTATTAATAGTACGCAGACCTGCTGCAGAAATATTTAAACTAATCCAGCAATTTTCTTCTACATAGTAGAATTTTTTACGGAACAAATTCACGTCAAAAGAACGTTTTGTGCGACGTTTTGAGTGAGATACATTGTTGCCGATCATTGCTCTTTTACCGGTAATCTGACAAATCTTAGACATTTTACTATATATTAATTGTTTTACATTATTCCTCAAAATGAGTGCGCAAAGGTACGATTATTTCCGCAAATGAACAAATTTTTTCGGAAATAATTTTGTTTTCATTTAAATAATACTCCTAAACCGCGTTCTTTTAGGACGTTAGATGGAATTAACGTGTGTATTTTCAAACGAAACTCTTTGATTTTTCACCCAAAAATGAGGTAATTATCTCATTTTTCATCTCATAACCGATTTCATATCATCAAATATTTGATTATTTCGATGAAAAATGCTTCTATATTCTATTTCACTTCTCTATTAAAGCACTATTCAGCATCAATAACAGCACATTAACGGGGGAGTAAAAAATTATTTATCATCTACATAATATTTACCACTTTGAGAATGGTAATATTTACTATCACCGGAGTATGCATAAGAATATTTTCCATATCCGTAGCCATACTTTTTATTATGTTTCGGTTTTGGTATATCATTGATAATGATGTAGGAATGAGATAAAACTTCGTTCGTCATTTGATGTATGAAATTACGGAAGAATGTTTTATCGGTTTTTCCGACCCTGACCACGAAAAGATTAGCGTCGACGAGGGATGAGATAGCATAAGAATCTGACACTAAACCGAGTGGTGATGTATCGACAATTACATAATCATAAATTGATTTGAGATAATCCATTGTATTTTTCATCTCATCAGACCTTAGCAACTCTGCCGGGTTTGGAGGGATAACTCCCACCGGAAGTATATCGTAAGGCACCTCTTCTGAAGCCGGAATAATAACATCTTCTACTTTATTATCACCGATAAGCACATTCACCAATCCATTTACCTTATCAAGACCGAGGCGTTTGGATAACTGAGGATTACGTAAGTCCAAGTCTATCAAAAGAACTTTTGAAGAGACTAACGAATATACACCGGCAAGGTTTATTACGAAATGAGTTTTACCATCGCCGGACTCAGGTGAAGAGACCATTAAAGAGATTTTGGATTTTCGTTTGGTAATGAATTCTATCCTGGTTCGTACAAGTCGCAATCCTTCGGTAAACAAAGAGCGTTGTGAGTCGACAGATGCTACTTTTGCCGTATTATCAGTGTGCCTGATTTGACCAATGATAGGCAATCTAGTAATCATCTTAACGTCATTTTCGGTATATAGTTTATTATTCATCAATTCCAAAATTATAATGATTATAGAAGGAATTGCGAGTCCGAAAACAAAAGCAAGAATGTAACTTTTTGTTTTATCCGATCCGTTTACCGGAGAAAGCGAGCATCGAGAATATTGTAATATTTTGTTATCCGACACATTAGAGGCTTTACGAATTTGAGCTTCTGATTGTTTTTGAAGAAGATAAGTATAATAGGAATCGTTTATTTTATAGTTTCTCTCGTAATTAGCTACAGATAGTTCTTTTTCCGGCAGGGAGTGAAACTCTCTTTGAAGTCTTGAATACTCTTTATTGAAAGCGTCACGCTCCATTTTATGTATTTTACGCACATTAGCCAACACCTCTTTCATTGTAGTTTTCACCTCTTCCATGCGTTTTGTATACCTCTCGTAGTTTGGATTTTTCTCACCTATATCGCTACGTTGCTGTTGTAGCTCATTAAAACTTGAGACCAGGTCGAGCAAAACGGGGTCGGATATACCTATTGATGAAGGGGCAACGATAATTTCTTGATTTACCGAACTTTCCAAATATTGCGACAATTCTTTAAAATACGCTTCTTTAAGATCCATTTCCGCTCTTTGTTCGTCTAAAGCGTTCATTTTTTGGAGTATTGTAGCTGTGGCGGTAGAAACGTCTAAAATATTATTTTCTCTACGGAATTGGCGCAATTTTGATCCGGACACATCCAAAGAGTCGGAAATAACTTGTAATTGGTTATTAATAAATTCTATAGTACGCACGGCCTCAAGGTTTTTCTCGTCCAAATTCGCCCTAATATACTCATCACAAAGCATATTAATAAAATCGGCATCGCGTGCAGGCACATTACTTATCAATTTAACAGATACTACAGAACTCTCTTCTCCTATAAAACTGAGATTCAAGCGATAAGCGAACTCATCTTCCAAAGAGCGTTTATTTCGAAATCTGAAATAGAAATCGGAATATCTACCGGTAGTATTTAAATACAATTTCTCAATTACTCCTGTAAAGAAAACATTTTTTATTTGGTTACCATATCTGCCTTCTATTTTAAAGTCCGGAAACTGCTGTTTACTTCCTTTGTCAGAAAGTTCTATAATAAAATTCTCATCATCCACAGGAATAAAATGGAATTCTCTACCATAAGCTGCATCCTGTAAATCGTTATACATCAACTGAATAGGAGGTGTGCTATAGAGGCTCTCCGTGCGGAATCTACCTTTTACATAATAATCTATAGTAAAAGGCAATTTTTGCAAAGTTCTATCAATCAAGTCAAAAGAGCCCAAAATAAGTAATTGATTGTTGCTATGAAGATAGTCAGACCCGCCGTTAAATCCCTGCATTAAAGAAAACGACTGAGAATAGTTTCCGCTTTCAATCATGATTTTAGCTTCATTAACGTACGAAGGTTGCCATTTTTTGTTGTAAAAATATGCAATAACGAAAGCCACAATCAATGTAACTACAAAGAGCCACCAATAGCGCAAAAACTTCAGAGCCCATTGTAAAATATTTACACTCATCTGAGGTTGTGAGAATTCAAAACCTTTGAATTTATCTTGATTTTCTTTATTTTCCATTACACATTAAAAATTAAAAACGTTCCATACGGTGATAAGCATACTTAACGAAGATGAAATCAGGCCAATAAAGGCGGAATATGAATTCACAGCCCAGAATCTTCGTTTAGACACATCCACATAAATGATGTCGTTTGGATAGATATAATAATAATCCGAATCGATTATTGATTTTGTACGAATATCAAACTGCACTATCTTTGTTTCACCATTAATTTTTCTCAATATTTTCACATGAGCGAAATCAGCCGATTCGTTTAATCCACCTGACAAAGCAAGAGCTTGATAGATAGTTAATCGATCGCGATAAATAGGGAAATAACCGCGACCTGCATCACCAATAACGCAAAAAGTTGCGGTATTTAGAGCCACTTTCACTTGAATATCATCGGCAAAATCTTTCAATTTTTCCTCGATAATAGTCTTTGTTTGCTCTAAAGTATACCCTTCAACTTTGATTTTTTTCACATAAGGTAAATCAATAGTACCATCTTCATACACCCTATAGCTCACTGATGAACGGGAGTTTGCATTGCCGGCATTACCATAATCAAAAAGACTGGCGGTAGCATCGTTTTGCGTAATTACACGGATTACGATTTCATCATTTTTCTGAAGTTTATAAGCCACATATTCACCCTCTTTGTAGTCGGGCAAACCTTTTCTTTCTTGAATAAGCCCCACCCTTCTCAAAGGATAGCATCCGGATAATAACACAAGTGATATTATTGATAAAAATATGTACTTAACGTAATTATTCATCATTGCGGATTTGACAATTTAATTATTGAATTAACTATAGAATAGATGAACATTCCGAATGATACTGTAGTGAATACTAAGGAGATTACATTAGTAAAATTAGATGCCCCTACGTATTTTGCATTTTGGAAAGGAACATATATTACATCATTAGGTTGAATATAATAGAATTCGGAATCAATTATCGACTTTGTACGGATATCAAAAGTCTTAACGACAGTGCCATTTTCCGTTTGACGAATAATTTGAATATTACTTCTTTTTGCATAAAAAGAGAGGTCACCACTCATAGCCAAAGCTTCGAAGATAGTCAATTTCTCTCTTGGAATGGTATACCTGCCGGCACCCGACTCTCCGATAATTGAAAAAGTACGATTAGAAAGGCGCACCTCTACAGAGTAAGAATCCAATTGATCTTTAAGTTTATCTTCAATAATATTTTTTACCTCTCTAAGCGTTTTACCAAGAACGGGAATTTTGCCTACATATATATAATCTATACAACCATCCTCGCCTACCATATATAAATAGAGGCGTGAATAAGAATCATCGGAATTGAAATTGGTATTAACAGACTGACTACTACCATTAAAAAGCTTCATTGATTTTTGGTCTAATGTAGACACAATGATATTAAGATAATCACCTTTTTGAAGTTGATAATCTTGAAATTCAACAGAATCGACATAACTCGGCAAGTTATCTCTCTCCTGTAAGTAGTTGACTTTCTTGGATGTTACACAAGAAGAGAAAACCGCAACAATAAACAAGAAATAACATAACAGACTTTTCGCTGACATATATTCTTCACATAAAAACAATGATTGTGCAAAGTTACAAAATAATATTTATTCCAACACAAACATTTTCAATAATATTTTGAAAATACAATTATAAAACTACAATTATGGATTAAATATTATTTTCTACGTTTTTTAGAAAAGAGCCAAGGCAGCAAATCCCTATCATTAAATGCGGGATTCCAAGAGCCGTGAGTACATCCCGGAAATTCGAAATATTGCACATCGGCGCCGGAATCGGTAAGTTTTTTATAGACATTACGAGACATCTGCACCGGCACAAGATTATCAGCATCACCATGATAGATACGCCAATAGACATTTTTTGCGCGTGTTATATTTAATGTATCCGCGGCGCCGCAAATAGGCACAGCGGCAGCAAAAGTAGACGGATTTCTCCATGCAAGTTCGTATAACGCCATCGCACCCATAGAGATACCCATAATATAAATCCTGTTTTTATCCACAGAAGGCAAATTAGTTATCGAATCGATAAAGGCAGTGAGAGCATTTATTTGCCATGTAGGAGTTGTAGAATTACAAAACATACTTTGACAGATAGAATCCACTTCGGGTAACGACCAAAAACCATCCATAGGTGCTTGAGGGAAGAATACGTAAGAAGGGAATTTCTCTCTATTAACAGGATTTAAAAACTGCTGAGCACCATGAATAAGTTGCTTTTCATTATCAACACCGCGCTCTCCGGAGCCGTGTAAAAAAATCACTACGGGATATTTTTTCGTTTTAAAGAAGTTTTCCGGCTCAAGATATCTGTAAGGCAAAGAATGATTACCATCTACAAAAACAGATTTTTGATATTCAACCGATTGAGCTTCGAGCATAAATGCGAATAGAGCAGCAACAACAGAAACGATTATCTTTTTCATAAACAACATTATCAATAATTTTTCACAAACCTATCCATATCCGATTTAGCTACTTTGGCTTTCAAAGTTTCTCTTTTATCATAAGCCTTTTTACCTTTAGCAATAGCAATTTCCAATTTAGCGAGACCTTTTTCATTTATATAAAGGCGAATGGGAATGATTGTATAGCCGGTTTCTTTAGTTTCCCTTTCGTATTTTTTCAATTGACGCTTGCTAAGGAGTAATTTGCGGTCGCGTTTTACATCATGGTTATAATAATATCCCAATCTATAGGCTGATATTTGCATATTTTTCACCCACAATTCGCCGTTATCAAAAGTGCAATAAGTATCAACGAGGCTGGCTTTACCATCTCTAATCGATTTAATCTCAGTACCGTAGAGCACTATTCCCGCCTCTATTCTATCGCTCAAAAAATAATCAAAAGAGGCGCGCTTATTTTTAATTTCTTTTGTATTATTACCTTTCGCCATAATGATTTAACTAACAAGTTGCAAAGTTAGTAAAATATATTCGAACGAGCAACCATGCCACTCAACAAACATACAAACCCCTACTTTCAACAAGCAAGTGCAAAATTACAACAGTTGGTTGATAAAAACAAGGACTGGGATATTTATAAATTTATTTTGCACTTCGATTGTGAATATAGATCATTATTTTTTACAATCCCAAATTAATTATTTTTACAAATATTCAAACATACATTAGGGAAAAATTTTCAATGAAAAAACACTTTAATACCATGAAATATCACTTTATTTGAAGCGATAAACTCTATATATGCCATAAATATCATATTTGATTTTAACGTCTATTATATATACAAATAATTCAATATCAACACACTAAACACATAATTCAAATTAACAGCACTACATTTCCTTCAATAGTTTTCAGATAAAAATTTTTTTTGTAACTTTGCA
>JAEDFN010000005.1 GCA_016292775.1 Paludibacteraceae bacterium | reverse complement strand
CATCAATACCCTTGAGAACGTCCTTCACATCAGCAGCTGCATATTTATGTTCTTCTATGATGATTCTCATAATTAATTTGTCAATCAAAAGCCAATACCAATAAATTGGACTTACTTTGCAAAGAAAAAGTATCTGAAACTCAATATGTTATATAAATATTGGATTTACTCTGCAAAGAAAAACTATCCATAGAATGGAATGTATGATACATATTTCGTAGATGTGTTTTGTTCGTCAGAAACCTTCAGAAGTCCCCGCTCTACTGTATCTGCAATTATACGTGACGCTACGCTACTCTTGTTCTTGTCAAGTCCGAAGCGTTCTCTTACTGCTTGGTTCGTCAGGTTTAAATTGTTCTCATATAAGAGGCACGCATGTTGATAGCATGCAATAACCTTATCCTCCTTGGTCATGTCTTTCAATGCCTTCATAGGGAACATGGATACTCGGGTATAGTCATCGCCACTCTGAACCTTGTATGCAGGCAACAGCATTTCTTCAATGGCAGCCACCGCTCTATCGTAACCACTTCCACGACGTTCGCACATGTCAAGTTGAAGCATCAACTGTGCCATACCCTCGTTACGAGAATGAGGTGGTAGGTCAATAAGGCGGTTTACGTCATTCAAACATGTTCCGGGATTGGTCATGACAAGACGGTTTGTAAACACCTCAATGGTAATAGGCATACCTGTTATTCCAAAATCTTGATGCACCATGAGATTTGCAGCAAATTCTCTTACAGCAATACGAGGATAGGTTGGAACGGCCTCTCGTCTCACCTCAATCTTCTCCTTGCTAGTAAATCTCATTACTGTATCAACCATATCCTCAAAACCAACAGCATAGCCTACGGACATTTTGTACTCCAGATCCATAACAAGGTTGTTCGTCCCAGAATATTTACGGACAATAACCTCTTTGTTCTCAAGTCCAAAATCCTTAAGCTTTCTTGCAAACATTATTGCTCCAAGATTAAGAATGTCGTATCGGTCATCCTTGCGTTCTATCATGCCAAACTCACACATCTGATCCATGATGCGACTCTTGTCTTGGGGAATGCGCTTGTCTATTAGTTCATATAGTTTTTCGTAATCGAGAAGCTCCAATACAGTTTCATCCATAACGGCACTACGAGCGACTCTTTTTTCAAACGTAAGACCATGTGACAAGGCTAGCATTTCGTGTACCTGCCCACGTGATAGTTTAACCGTATGACCGGCAGAGCGTATATATGCCTCATAAATATCTCGTCCTCTCAGATATACGGGTTTATTCTGTTGTTCAGGAATCCGTATGAAAAGAAGCGCATGACCCTCATATTCGAGAACTGCATGTTCCAACTGTATAGACCACGCTAAGTTGTTTTTGGCTATATTGCCAAGTTTTTTCGTAGTCTCCTCAATAGTTGCTTTATCAAGTTCCTTAAATTCGGCATCATCACTAATTCCGAAGACGAGGAAACCACCTCCTCTTAGATTGGCAAAAGCGCAGACATGCTGAGCTAGGCGGTCTGTCTTGCTCGATAGTCCCCCTTTCCAATCTATTTCATTGAGTTCTTGCTGTACAGGTTGAATGCTTCTATGTAAAGCGTCAATAGCCGCTTCTTTCCAATTATTCATATTCCAATGTGATTACTTCTAAACATTTTTTGTATTGTAATACAATCCGCTTCACTGCCATCTCAGCTAAGTATAGCCATTTTATACTCCTTTGCCATCTTGTTACTTTAACTTTTTCCATATATTTTGATCTTCCGTAACAAGTTGTTGTGAATGTATTAACCATATTTCTGCTCTTTGTTTAAAATTATCAACCCTTAATTTGAGGATTGATACTCTTTCCATCTTTTTCGAAAAAATATTTTTTATACTCTCTTACATGCAGTTCTTTAATATCTACCTTAAGAAGATCTGCCATCTTTAGCAAACTCCCAAGGACAAGCTGAGAAGAGTTCGTATACCACTTGCTTACAGTAGAAGGGTTGACATCCAACTGATCTGCAAGCAATACGCCCGTTCGTTTTTTTCAAAAAGAACAATCTTTATTCTGTTAATATCACACATATTTCACGTATATTAGCATGCAAAGATAATGAAAATTTTTCAATTCTTTTGCTAATCATTAGACAATTTGAACATGACCCAACTCGAGCTACAACAATATCTCATCAGCGAGTATCCACAAGAAAATGCCCGCTGCGAATGAAAGGAATTCAAAAGTCTGAATAACCGGTTATGTGGAGACGAAATTTATTATCGATATACATAATAATTAAAAACAAATAACGCTTTTTCGCTATGGGATTGTATATCACTTGATGCCGTACAGAAAAGCAGGCTTATCCATGTTAACTCAAAAAACTAACCGAAAAAGTTCTATTCCGACGGAAAAATACGTCCTTTTTGTGATAATTAAACCAATTTCAATCCATTTAATTGCTGTCACTCTACAATAGATTGCAAGCGTTATACATAGTCAAAACTTAGTCTAATATTAGTCAAAAATATAGTCGATAATCTAGTAAGCAATATTTTAGATTTATAATATCTTAACAATCAATTATAATACATCTCTTGTATGTTAGTAGAACAAAAATATTTTTAGTTGACCTCAAATAAAGCAAGATATATATATTATTTATAAATAAAATCAGCAAACTCAAAAACGAGAAAGGGTTATTTCAATGCAAGTCAGTAGCTGCATTTGGAATTATCTCACCCTTGTTCAGTATGATTTAGAGTGGCGATAGATATGATAAACGAACTCAAGTAATCCAATTAACTAACTATTTCAAAATTTGTTAAATGAACTTCTACCCTATAACAGGCAGACAGAATATTGGATGTTATAGAAGGAGATAGGCTATTTCTAAAAAATATCGGGAACTATATGATATCGTTATCATATAATTCCCGATTTTGATATTTGTTGATTATATTAATATTTTTCAAATATCCTAGTTATAGTGATATACGTTATCTTTATTCATGTGTGGCACTACTATGCCACTCTTTAATAATAAATCGTATAAACTTCGAAAATTTTTTATAACACAAACTAAAGAGCTATAATGCAATAAGGAAATAACTCCAAGTTTTTTGTTCAATATAATCTTCCGAGACCATAGAGCATGGTGCACAAGGCATAACTCTTATGGTTTTCTTGTTGTCATAGGCCTAATCGAATAGCGAACTTGCTTATATTTTGACTTACTAAGAAACCCAAATATGATTATCTATTCATATATTATCTTCTTCAGGGAAGGTTACTTCTTGTTGTTGGTGAGCACTAACCTGAAATATGATGATTATCATAATTTCTAAGACTGTCAAAAGAATATATCAATGGATTGGATTTACTTTGCAAAGAAAAAACATCTGGAACTCAAGGCGTTATTTAAATAACGGATTTAATCTGCAAAGAAAAAACTATCCATATAACGGAATGTATGATACATATTTCGTAGATGTATTTTGTTCGTCAGAAACCTTCAGAAGTCCCCGCTCTACTGTATCTGCAATTATACGTGACGCTACGCTACTCTTGTTCTTGTCAAGTCCGAAGCGTTCTCTTACTGCTTGGTTCGTCAGGTTTAAATTGTTCTCATATAAGAGGCACGCATGTTGATAGCATGCAATAACCTTATCCTCCTTGGTCATGTCTTTCAATGCCTTCATAGGGAACATGGATACTCGGGTATAGTCATCGCCACTCTGAACCTTGTATGCAGGCAACAGCATTTCTTCAATGGCAGCCACCGCTCTATCGTAACCACTTCCACGACGTTCGCACATGTCAAGTTGAAGCATCAACTGTGCCATACCCTCGTTACGAGAATGAGGTGGTAGGTCAATAAGGCGGTTTACGTCATTCAAACATGTTCCGGGATTGGTCATGACAAGACGGTTTGTAAACACCTCAATGGTAATAGGCATACCTGTTATTCCAAAATCTTGATGCACCATGAGATTTGCAGCAAATTCTCTTACAGCAATACGAGGATAGGTTGGAACGGCCTCTCGTCTCACCTCAATCTTCTCCTTGCTAGTAAATCTCATTACTGTATCAACCATATCCTCAAAACCAACAGCATAGCCTACGGACATTTTGTACTCCAGATCCATAACAAGGTTGTTCGTCCCAGAATATTTACGGACAATAACCTCTTTGTTCTCAAGTCCAAAATCCTTAAGCTTTCTTGCAAACATTATTGCTCCAAGATTAAGAATGTCGTATCGGTCATCCTTGCGTTCTATCATGCCAAACTCACACATCTGATCCATGATGCGACTCTTGTCTTGGGGAATGCGCTTGTCTATTAGTTCATATAGTTTTTCGTAATCGAGAAGCTCCAATACAGTTTCATCCATAACGGCACTACGAGCGACTCTTTTTTCAAACGTAAGACCATGTGACAAGGCTAGCATTTCGTGTACCTGCCCACGTGATAGTTTAACCGTATGACCGGCAGAGCGTATATATGCCTCATAAATATCTCGTCCTCTCAGATATACGGGTTTATTCTGTTGTTCAGGAATCCGTATGAAAAGAAGCGCATGACCCTCATATTCGAGAACTGCATGTTCCAACTGTATAGACCACGCTAAGTTGTTTTTGGCTATATTGCCAAGTTTTTTCGTAGTCTCCTCAATAGTTGCTTTATCAAGTTCCTTAAATTCGGCATCATCACTAATTCCGAAGACGAGGAAACCACCTCCTCTTAGATTGGCAAAAGCGCAGACATGCTGAGCTAGGCGGTCTGTCTTGCTCGATAGTCCCCCTTTCCAATCTATTTCATTGAGTTCTTGCTGTACAGGTTGAATGCTTCTATGTAAAGCGTCAATAGCCGCTTCTTTCCAATTATTCATATTCCAATGTGATTACTTCTAAACATTTTTTGTATTGTAATACAATCCGCTTCACTGCCATCTCAGCTAAGTATAGCCATTTTATACTCCTTTGCCATCTTGTTACTTTAACTTTTTCCATATATTTTGATCTTCCGTAACAAGTTGTTGTGAATGTATTAACCATATTTCTGCTCTTTGTTTAAAATTATCAACCCTTAATTTGAGGATTGATACTCTTTCCATCTTTTTCGAAAAAATATTTTTTATACTCTCTTACATGCAGTTCTTTAATATCTACCTTAAGAAGATCTGCCATCTTTAGCAAACTCCCAAGGACAAGCTGAGAAGAGTTCGTATACCACTTGCTTACAGTAGAAGGGTTGACATCCAACTGATCTGCAAGCAATACGCCCGTTCGTTTTTTTCAAAAAGAACAATCTTTATTCTGTTAATATCACACATATTTCACGTATATTAGCATGCAAAGATAATGAAAATTTTTCAATTCTTTTGCTAATCATTAGACAATTTGAACATGACCCAACTCGAGCTACAACAATATCTCATCAGCGAGTATCCACAAGAAAATGCCCGCTGCGAATGAAAGGAATTCAAAAGTCTGAATAACCGGTTATGTGGAGACGAAATTTATTATCGATATACATAATAATTAAAAACAAATAACGCTTTTTCGCTATGGGATTGTATATCACTTGATGCCGTACAGAAAAGCAGGCTTATCCATGTTAACTCAAAAAACTAACCGAAAAAGTTCTATTCCGACGGAAAAATACGTCCTTTTTGTGATAATTAAACCAATTTCAATCCATTTAATTGCTGTCACTCTACAATAGATTGCAAGCGTTATACATAGTCAAAACTTAGTCTAATATTAGTCAAAAATATAGTCGATAATCTAGTAAGCAATATTTTAGATTTATAATATCTTAACAATCAATTATAATACATCTCTTGTATGTTAGTAGAACAAAAATATTTTTAGTTGACCTCAAATAAAGCAAGATATATATATTATTTATAAATAAAATCAGCAAACTCAAAAACGAGAAAGGGTTATTTCAATGCAAGTCAGTAGCTGCATTTGGAATTATCTCACCCTTGTTCAGTATGATTTAGAGTGGCGATAGATATGATAAACGAACTCAAGTAATCCAATTAACTAACTATTTCAAAATTTGTTAAATGAACTTCTACCCTATAACAGGCAGACAGAATATTGGATGTTATAGAAGGAGATAGGCTATTTCTAAAAAATATCGGGAACTATATGATATCGTTATCATATAATTCCCGATTTTGATATTTGTTGATTAGATTAATATTTTTCAAATATCCTAATTATAGTGATATACGTTTTCTTTATTCATGTGTGGCACTACTATGCCACTCTTTAAGAAATCGTATGAACTACGAAAAATTTTTATAATACAAACCAAAGAGCTATAATGCAATAAGGTAATAACTCCAAGGTTTTTTCTATATATTCTTCCGAGACCATAGAGTTATAGTGCGACAAGCGACGAGGTATAACTCTTAAGGTTTTGAGTGTTAATATGCTCTAGCAAAGAGTACTCGGCAAGCTGATGGGCGACCGGTAACCATACATTTGCCAGGAGTTTTATCGCCTTCAAGAGGAATACAACGGATTGTTGCTTTTGTTTCTTCTTTGATTTTCTCTTCGGTTTCCGGAGTGCCATCCCAATGAGCGGAGATAAAACCACCCTTCTCTATTTCTACTTTAAACTCTTCGTATGAGTTAACTTCACGAGTAACGGAAGCTCTATAATCAAGGGCTTTCTTAAAGATATTAGCTTGAATATCATCAAGTAAACTCTTGATATGCTCTGCAATACCATCGAAGGACATTGTCTCTTTTTGAAGTGTATCACGGCGCATCACTTCTACAGTACCGTTTTCGAGGTCACGAGCTCCGATGGCGATACGTACAGGCACACCTTTTAACTCATATTCGCTGAATTTCCATCCCGGCTTTTTATTATCGGCATTATCGTATTTAAAACTGATACCGAGATTTTTGAATTGTGAAGTAAGGGTATTTACTTTGTCGTTGATAGCATCGAGTTGCTCTTGATTTTTATATATTGGCACGATAACTACTTGGAATGGAGCTAATTTTGGAGGCAATACAAGGCCGTTATTATCGGCATGAGCCATTATTAAAGCACCCATTAATCGTGTAGATACACCCCAAGAAGTGGCCCAAACATAATCGAGTTTGTTCTCTTTATTGACGAACTGCACGTCGAAAGCCTTGGCAAAATTCTGACCGAGGAAGTGGGAAGTACCGGCTTGAAGGGCTTTACCATCTTGCATCATAGCTTCGATACAGAATGTCTCTACAGCACCGGCAAATCTTTCATTTGCCGACTTAATACCTTTTACTACAGGAACTGCCATGAAATTTTCAGCGAAATCGGCATATACGTTGAGCATTCTACGTGCCTCCTCAAGAGCCTCTGCCTCGGTAGCGTGAGCGGTATGTCCCTCTTGCCAAAGGAATTCTGCGGTACGAAGGAAGAGACGAGTACGCATTTCCCAACGAACTACATTTGCCCATTGATTACAAAGGATAGGAAGGTCGCGATACGATTGAATCCAATTCTTATAAGTATTCCATATAATTGTTTCAGAAGTAGGTCGAACTATGAGTTCCTCTTCGAGTTTAGCTTCGGGGTCGACAACAACGCCTGTACCATCGGGATTGGTTTTCAGGCGATAATGAGTTACCACTGCGCACTCTTTTGCAAAACCTTCTACGTGATCGGCCTCACGGCTCAAGAAAGATTTCGGGATAAAGAGAGGGAAATAGGCATTTTGATGACCGGTTTCTTTGAACATATCATCAAGGATACGTTGCATTTTTTCCCAAATAGCATATCCATATGGTTTTATTACCATACAACCACGCACGGCAGAATTCTCCGCCAAGTCGGCTTTCACAACTAAATCATTATACCATTGCGAATAATTTTCTTCGCGAGGAGTTAGTTCTTTTAATTCTTTTGCCATTTTAATAATTAATTATAAAGCTATATTATTTTAACTTCAGTATCTTCTTGTATACAAAAATCGGAGAGAGACAAATTTTGCCAAAGTAGCAATTTGCCATCATAACCGAGGGATAGAGATTGAGTAACGAGCTGAGGTACGCTGAGCCCCACTTTCACATTATTCAGGTTTACCTCTGTAGTTATCAATCCGTTATAAAAAACAGTAGATGAAGGCTCCACTTGCAAATCGGTGATACACACTATGCGTGTCACTTTGCCATTGGCATCGCGCTCCACCATAAGATTATTATCTATGGTTTCGGAATCAACGAGTACTTTATTTGCTGCAACACGCTTTTTCATCTTGTTAATACTATTTTTTTTCGAACAATTTACTTTCTACATTTTTTATAGAATCTTGAGTATTTATGATAGACTTCAAGACATTGAAAGAGAGTCGATTATTAAATTTATCATATACTCTATCGAGAGATATCGTATCTATACAGAGGCTATTAATACCTCGTAAAGAATCTACGACTATAATCTTAAAAGAGGTTAGATTTTTATCCTCAGGCAATATCTTTTTGAAATAGATATGACGCACAAGAGAGTCGGCATAAGAATGATGCAGCATTGAATCGGCACTACCATCGTCGTAATTAAAAATCATCCCGGAGTAATAGATTGTAGAGTCAGGTGATATTGCACGTATGGTTAAATTATATTTAAGAGTATCATTCTTAAAGAGATATCTATTGTCTGTATTTTGATAAAAAAGTGATAAATCTTTCTGAACTTTATCTGTTTTTTTTATTTGTGGCAGAACGATTTTACGTCTTCCCAACCAGAGATTGAAGGTATCTATAGAATCTAATGCAGACAAACAGGATTCCGGATGGTAGTAATAATTATCTACTTTATATTGAAAATCAACTGATTTATCGAGTACTTTCCGATAAATCAATTGCAACTCATCCGGGTGTTTGGCATACCATTTTAAAGAGTTATCGAATTCTTCTTTAGTAGTATGATGTTTTTTAAAGATGCCTTCAAAGATTTGCCGTTTATCTTCTTGAGAATAACCGGGTTTATACACTTGAAAGATTGTTTCGGCGAGGTGGATATCGAAAAGGACATCCTCCATTTCTTGTTTATTAAGCACGGACCAAGGGCGGAAGTCGCAAGAATTAAGAAGCAACAAACAAGCGAGAAGAGATATTTGAAAAAACCTTATCATTCTTTTTTACTTGATACTTTTTCTTTTTTAGGGAATAGCATATCGATAGTAACGCTGAAATCTTTATGAAAGAAGATTATCAAGAGAAAAACGGATACGGTGATATAAGAGTCTGCCAAATTAAATACCGGGCTAAAAAAGATTTGACCTCCTAATAAAGGCACCCAATCGGGGAAAGTAAATATAGGGAAGTAGAACATATCCACTACTTTACCCATAAAAAATGGGGCATAACCGCCACCATCGGGTAGCCATTGAGCAACGCTTGTATAAGTACTTTCCGAGAAGAGAGCTCCATAAAAAATAGAGTCCACAATATTACCCATAGCACCTGCCAGCACAAGCGAAACCACTATGATATAGCTCGTTTTATAGTTAATCTTCACAAGGCGATAGATATAATAAACTATAAAACAAGATACAAAAATTCGGAACAAGGTAAGGAACAACTTACTACCGAGTGTCAGGCCAAAAGCCATACCGGGATTTTCCACGAACCATATATAGAACCAGCTGAATATTTTTACATTCTCGCCTATGGTAAAATTGAGTTTTATGTAAATTTTGAGCCATTGGTCGAAGAAAATCGCCAGAAAGATAACGATTAGCGGAATGAATTTTTTAATTTTCTGCATTAATAATTATTTTTTGTTTTTAGCTTCGATACATAAAGTAGCATGAGGAACGGCGCGCAGTCTCTCTTTAGGGATTAATTTTCCCGTTTCACGGCAAATGCCATAAGTTTTATTTTCAATACGTACAAGGGCTGCTTGCAGGTGTTGAATAAACTTCATCTGACGTTGTGCAAGCTGACCGAAAGATTCTTTAAAGTTGGTATTGGCACCCTCTTCAAGAGTTTTAAAAGTATGAGAGGTATCGGTAACGTCGTTTCCATCCATATTACTGATAGATAGTTTAAGCTCTTCATATTCTTTTTGAGCTTTCTCTAATTTTGCGAGAATTATCTGCTTGAACTCCTCGAGTTCAGCGTCAGAATAACGAGTTTTTTCTGCCATATAAACTATGATGAATGTTAATAATTATTTCTCTACACTATTTTTAATTTTTTTGAAAAGGTTTGAAGCGAACACGAATCGGTTAAGTGACTCGTTATCAGAAGAAAAGATATTATCTTTAGATCCATCCCAAGCTTTACAACCATTTTCTATAAGGATGATATGAGCCCCCGTTTCCATAATAGAGTTCATATCATGAGTATTTACAATAGTGGTGATATTATATTCCTCTGTAATCTCTTCAATAAGTTTGTCGATAACGAGAGATGTAACGGGGTCGAGCCCGGAATTAGGTTCGTCGCAGAAGAGATATTTTGGGTTAAGGGCTATAGCACGAGCTATTGCGACACGCTTTTGCATACCACCGCTTATCTCACCGGGGAAGAGGTTAAACCTGTCTTTAGTTAGGTTTACTCTGTTTAAACAAAACGTAGCTCTTTCTTCTTTCTCTTTGACCGTCATATTCTTAGCGAACATTCGTAGTGGGAACATCACATTTTCAAGCACGGAGAGGGAGTCGAAAAGAGCGGAACCTTGGAAGAGCATACCCACCTCACGGCGAAGCAATTTCACTTCGGAGAGTGACATTTTCGTAAGGTTTCTGCCATCGTAGAATACATCACCCTGCTCCGGACGGAAAAGGCCGATAATGCACTTCATCAATACCGTTTTACCAGACCCGCTTTGACCGATAATTTGGTTTACTTTACCGGTAAAAAATTGGGCGGAGACGTCGGTTAATACAGCTTTTCCGTCGAAGGATTTATATATGTTGTTAACCTCAATCATATTAAGTGAGCATTATTTTAGTTAAGACGATATCGGCAAGGAGAATAATGATACTACTATTAACCACGGCATGAGTGCTTGCTCTACCGACGGCGATAGCGCCACCAAAGGCGAAATATCCGTAATAAGAGGATACGGAGGCGATAATAAATCCGAAGAATATGGATTTAATAACGCTATAAGTAAAATAGAAAGGGATAAAGGCGTATTGAATGCCGTAAATATAGTCGCTCATAGTAATAAGGTCGGTAAATTGGGCGACGCCGGCACCACCGAGAAGGCCGAAACCTACGCAGAAGATGACGAGGATAGGCATAAATACAACCAAGGCGCAGATTTTTGGCAATATAAGGTAATTAGCTGAGTTTACGCCCATTATTTCCATAGCATCTATCTGCTCTGATACTCTCATAGAACCGATTTCGGAGGCGATATTAGAGCCTACTTTACCGGCGAGAAGGAGGCACATGATAGTGGAAGAAAACTCAAGAAGGTAAGTATCTCTGAGCATGAGGCCGGTAGTATATCGAGGCAGGAAAGGATTTTCGGTATTAAGGACGACCTGCATAGTCATAATAACACCCATAAACACGGAAATGATAAGGATGATGCCGATAGAATCGGTGCCTAATTTTTCTATTTCTTTAGGCACTTGCTTGAACATCATCTTATAATTATCTGCTTTAGAGAAAGTTTTTCTCATAAGGATGCAGTATTGACCAACTTGGTGTAAAAAATTTTTCAGCATATTTACAAAAAGTAATAAGTGCACAAAGATACAAAAAATAATTAGAATAAAAAACGAGGTAGACAAAGAAAAGTCTACCTCGTTATTATTTGAATTACAGCACTTTGCTATAAAAGAAGGTGTATTGGTAATAAAATTACCGAATAAACGGAAATTATATTAACCGATAAAAAGCAAAGAAACGCTCAAATAGCACGATGCTGATAAAAAGAATTCAATTAATAAGTAGTACGTTGTACTGCGGCATAATTGATTTTAAGAGCTTGAGCGCGTCTTAAAGCTTGTTTAATATCGGTAATGATACCCATCTTGGTTTCTTTATCAGCCTTGATAGAAACAGTAAGTAAGCCTTGTTCGTTTTCCTTCATGGCATTACGTTCGTTTTCGATGAACATTTCTATTTCATTCAATTCTGCGAAAGAGTCATCAAGTTGAATACGAGTTTCTTTACCGTATTTTTTTTGGAATTCAGGTCTTGGTTCACCTACATAGATGTAGCGAACAAGAGATTTCTTTTCCAATTTTTGTAATTCAGTAGCTTCAGGCACACGGATATTAACCTTATAAGTAACCTCTTTGATAGAGGTAGAAACCATGAAGAAGAACAATAACATAAAGATGATATCAGGTAAAGAAGCCGTAGAGACGGCAGGAACTGATTTTTTCTCTTGTTTTCTAATTTTAGCCATTATTTATTTCCTCCATAATTTTTAGGTTCAGCCTCGGATATTTTTTGAGGGTACAAATCCTGTACAGCTAACTGTTGATCTTCTGTGAGCTCGGAGTAAGATTTTCCGAATCTTTTTTTAGCGAATTCTTCACGGATTTCGTTGTAAGCGGCAACTAATTCGTTTTGAACTTCGAGATATTTTTGGTACTCGGTACCGCGGTCATTTTGAAGAGAAATGACGTGGTTTTTCGTAACCTCATAAGTTTCGGTTTTTCCGTCGATTTCTATGTCAACGGGAAGGATTTCCGGCAATGAAGATTCACGAGCTTCATTAAGAATGAATTCTTTGGCGCGATCTTTTAATTCTCTAACGTCGAGAGGTTCTCCTTGCACCATGAGTTGGTTATTGGAGTTGATAAGAACGACGAGGATATTACGTTTGTTAACCTCAACATCTTTCTTCTCCATGTTTGGTGGAAGAGGAGGTGGCAGACGACGAGAAAGACCCTTGTCTACCGACATTGTAGTGGTAACAAGGAAGAAGATTAAAAGCAAGAAAGCTATATCCGCCATAGAACTTGCATTAATTTCTTGAACTTTTCTTTTTGCCATACTATAATTGTTTTGGTGCTAAGCGCACACAATATTATTTAATTTTAGAGATAATGAAAGTTACTAACATTGAAAGGATTGTACCGGCAAAAAGGATATAAGCAGTAAATATGCACATATCAGAGAATTTTGCCATAACACCTTGGTTATCAGTACCTTCATAACCGATAATTTCCATCTTTTGATCAGAACCCAAGCTCCAAGAGATGAAGAAGATAGCAGCGAAAACCACTAAAATCACAAGAGTTTTGACAGCTTTTTTAGGTTCGTTGATGAATGTTTTTACGAAGCTAACGATGGCGAAACCAAGAGTAAGGAGAATTGCGATAGCACCTAAAACGTAAGCCCAATTAATAAATAAATCGGTATAATTAGGAGCATTCCAAGTTTCCCCGTTGATTTCAACTTCGTTACCTCCTCCCATGAAGAACACCAAAGTAATTACCACTGATATAGCAGCGAGCAACCACAATGAAAGTTTTGGGAGTAAGTTAAATAATTTATTCATAACCGATTAATTTATTTTTTTGAATGTTTAACAACAATATCAAGGAGAGAGATAGAAGAATCTTCCATATCATTTACAACAGCCTCGATACGAGTAAGGATATAGTTATAGAAAATTTGAAGGATGATACCTACGATAAGACCGAGCACTGTAGTAAGGAGGGCCACTTTAATACCACCGGCAACTACTGTAGCGGAAATATCACCTGCTTGTTGGATTTTATCGAAAGCTTGAATCATACCGATAACTGTACCCATGAAACCGAACATAGGAGCAAGGGCGATAAACAATGAAATCCAAGAGAGGTTTTTCTCTAAAAGACCTAATTGTACAGAACCATAAGAAGCAACTGATTTTTCTACAACATCTACACCCTCTGAGTAGCGAGAGAGACCTTGATAGAAGATAGAAGCAACCGGGCCACGAGTGTTACGGCATACCTCGAGAGCAGCATCTACACCACCTTTATTCCAAGCTTCGTCAATACTTGCAAGAAGTTTTTTAGTATTTACAGAAGAGAGGTTGATGTAAATAATACGTTCGATACAGAAAGCCAAACCGAAAATCAAACAGAATACTACTAATGACATGAATTTAGCGTCACCTTCGATGAATTTAGTTTTAAGAGCTTGGTGGATACTTTGCTCTGCAGGAGCCTCTTCTACAACTGAAGCCTCTTCTACGATTTCAGTATTTACAGGTTCAGCTACTTGAGCAGCATCTTCTGAAACTGCTTCTGTGTTTGATACCGCAGCAGCTTCTTCTTGTGCCATAACGTTTGTAGTCATTCCAAATGCAAGAAAGGCTACAATGGTCATCATTGCAAAAATTTTTTTCATTTGTGTGTTGTTTAAAAAGTTAATATTTATTTTAATTATTTTATTGTCTTTAACCACTAATATGCTCTTTTCTTAATGACACAAGGGCATATTTCTCTTTTCAAAAAACTATAAATAAGAGAGGATACAATACACCACTCAAATTCGGTTGCAAATTACTAAAAAATAGCGACATGAAGTAATGATAACTCGATTTTTTTATCAGAAAATTATCAACAATATAATGGACTGATTTTCAATACATAGAAAAGAAAATCAAAAAAAATCGAGGATAATATTGCACACAATAACATTAAATATGAAATAAAGTGCGAGCATTTTCGGTTGTAATTTTGTCAACTATTTCGTCATCTACGTTGAAAATTGAAGACAAAACGGGGGCCACATTAGCAAGATAAGCGGGCTCGTTTCTTTTTCCTCGATAAGGGACGGGGCTAAGGAACGGAGCATCGGTTTCGAGGAGTATATTTTCCAACTTAACATTCTCGATTACTGAGGGTAACGTAGAGTTTTTGTATGTGAGCACGCCTCCTATTCCGATAAAAAAGCCTAAAGAAACCGCTTTTTTCACCTCTTCCACCCCACCCCCGAAGCAATGAAACACGCCACGGAGACCTCTATTGTTAAACTTACTTAAAATTTTAAATGTTTCCGCATAGGCTTTTCGCACGTGAAGTATCACCGGCAGGTCCAGCTCCAGAGCCCAGTTCAGCTGTGTAGTCAGCACGATTTCCTGTTGTCGTGCAAAGGTTTTATCCCAATATAGGTCCAACCCTATCTCCCCTACCGCCACATGATTCCCGGAAAAGAGGTCGTTTTTAACAGCCGCCAGATGAGTTTCGTAATTACCATCGACACTTGTCGGGTGAAGTCCCATTGCTGTAGAGGTAAAATCCGGGTAGCGATTATGGCATCGATGCAATCTATCAATCGAATCGGCATCCACATTTGGCAGTACTACATGAGAAACCTTATTTTGCAGAGCATTATTGACGACGGTATCTCTATCTTCGTCGTACTCCTCCATATAAATATGCGTATGAGTATCAATCATTTACTATTAATTTCATTTAAATAATCGGCAGCTTTAGCCAAAGAATCCACTTTACCTACATCCACCAATTTCAGGTTCGGTTGAATCAAGCCATAAATTTCGTATTTAGCGGCATTATTTAGATAGAAATCGATAATAGAGAATTTTTCGGGATAATTCTCCATCAGATTATGCACACACGGGTTTAAGAGGTGAATTCCGGAAAAAGCGAGTTTACGGCATTGATCTACATTGATGTTAGCGAAAGGAGATTTCACCTCACCGGTAGAGATATTTGTCCAACCAACGAGGCGCATATCATCGTTAAAGAGCAGGTATCGGGAGGTATTTCTTTCGCTCACAAGGAGAGTAGCCAAAGCATTTTGATGCATATTTCTCAACAAAAAATCGAGAGAAAAATTTGAGATAATATCTACATTATGCACGAGGAAATAATTGCTTTTCAGCAGGTTACGAGCATGCTTAACAGCGCCACCCGTATCTCGAAGCAAGTCGGTTTCGTCGGAAAAAGCCACATTATTTCTATTTTTCAGTGCATCCACAATTTGGTTTGCAAAATGGTGGATATTTACAACGAAATTTCCGACACCCTGAGCAGATAGATTATCAATAACGATATCGATAAGGGCTTTATCATCGACAGTGACCAAAGCCTTTGGTTTTGAATCTGTTAAAGGTTTCAGCCGTGTACCGAGTCCGGCGGCAAAGATAAAGGCTGTGATATTTTCGGGATTGATCATAAACTACAGAGTTTTCTCGATATCTTGTTCGCGGTGAATAACTTGAATATCGACATCAAATTTTTTGGATAGATGTTCAGCGAGTCGTTCAGCGCAATAGACGGAACGATGTTGCCCGCCGGTACAACCGAAGCATACCATCAAGTGGGTAAATTTACGTTCTATAAAACGTTGCACATGAGCATCAACAAGAGAATAGACATTGTCGAGGAAAGAGAACACGCCGCCATCATCTTCAAGGAACTTGACAACCTCTTGGTCAAGGCCGGTGAAGTGCTTATAATGCTCGTATTTACCGGGGTTATTAATAGCACGACAATCGAATACATATCCACCTCCATTGCCTGTAATATCGTTAGGAATACCTTTTTTATATGCGAAACTATAGATGCGCACTTCGAGTTTGCGTTGAGGATTAAGTTCAGAGAATTGCCTCATCTGGGTCAATTCGGTGAGCAGACCCGAGAGGTAAGGATATTCGGTAAACGGCTCTCTAAGCAGACGGCGGAGATTATCGATAGCATAAGGGACCGACTGTAAGAAGTGAGGTTTTTTCTCAAAATAGCCTCTAAATCCATAAGCACCAAGTACTTGAAGAGTGCGGAAAAGCACAAAATGGCGAAGTTGCTGACGGAAATAAGTTTCGTCGACAGGCATATATTTTCTGAGCGAATTGAGATAAGTTTTCACAAGTTCTTCTCTAAGTTCCTCAGAATAATTGGCTTTAGCTTGCCAAACAAAAGAGGCTACATCATAGTATATAGGTCCCTTACGTCCACCTTGAAAGTCGATAAAATAGGGTTCGCCATTGACGAGCATCACATTTCGGGACTGGAAATCACGATATAAGAAAGTAGCGGAAGTGCTACGCATAAGGATATCGCTCATGCGTTGAAAATCATCTTCGAGCTTTATTTCAGAGAAGTCGAGCCCGGTAGCTTTCAGGAAGCAGTATTTAAAATAATTCAAGTCGAAAGAAATCATCCTTTCATCGAATTCCGGCTGAGGATAGCAAACGGAGAAGTCGAGCCCATCGGCACCAAGAAACTGAATTTCAGGCAATTTAGCCATAGTTTTTCTCAGTAATTCTCTCTCTTCATCGGAGAAAGAGCCGCAAGTACGCCCCTTTTCCGTAGCTTTAAAAAGAATTTCATCGCCTAAATCCTCTTGAATATAGAAGTTTTTATCATCAGAAACAGCAAAAACTCGAGGCACCGGAATACCTTGATTATAGAAGTGTTCGGAAATTTTCACAAAAGCGATATTCTCCTCAACAGAGGTGCCTTTTACACCTATTAAAGTATCACCATTCTCGCCTGTCAAACGGAAATATCTGCGATTAGACCCCGAAGAAGGCAACTCCTCGATATTTTTTACATTTTCGTGCTTATATTTCACGAATAATTGTTCCAACTGTTTCATAAAAATTTAATATAACTTACTGAATAACAGTAGTAAAATGTTACCACTATCACCTTTGAATAAATATGTATTGACAAATGCGAATTTAATAATTTATTTTCAAACAAGCAAGGAGTTTTACAACTACAAAAACCTAACAAACAATAAAAAACATTACAACCCACAAAAGCACTTTGTCATTCATAAAAAAAGATATACCTTTGCATAATGATATAAAAGCATAAATTAGTACAAAAGCACAATTACAACATTGAATAATAAATGAATATAATATTAAGGCTGATATTTTGTTTTGTTTTATATCCACTATTGGGTCCTATAGGAATTATATTTGGTTGGATAGGAGGTGGATTGTTAGCACGGATAATTACCTCATTATTCGGTAATGATTATGTAGGTACTCAAAGTAATAATCGGCCTCAATATAATAATCCGCGAAGAGGAACCGGGTATCAATCTTTCAATTTACAATACGAATTCAGACTGATATTAATACAGTTAACAGCGGCGATAATGCAAGCCGACGGGCAAGTACTAAAAAGTGAATTAGAGCGAGTAAAAGATTATTTACACCAGATATTTCCGGATACGAACGATGCCAACGAAGCATTACACATGTTGAGAGACGCGTTACAAACCAATATTAATATTGACAATGTAGCCAACAAAGCATCGTTGATATTACAATATCAAATAAGGACACAGATGCTGTATATGCTGTTTGACATAGCAAAGGCAGACGGGGAGATTTGTCGTCAAGAGATTATTTTACTTCAGCGGATAGCAATACTTTTACAGATTTCCGACGCCGATTATAAATCTATTTCCGCGATGTTTATCACAGAAAAGAAGAGCATCAATTGGGCGTACGATGTATTGGAGATAGATAGTAATTGCACCGACGAAGAGGTAAAAAAAGCATACAGAAAAATGGCGATGAAATATCACCCGGACAAAGTAGCTACATTAGGAGAGGCGGAAAAGCAGAAAGCTACGGAACGCTTCAGACGAGTAAAAGATGCCTACGACGAAATTTGTAAACAACGTAATATAAAATAAATATGAAAAAAATCAGATTCACTATTCTACTTTCGTTTTTAGCAATATCATTAACAATAATTGCAGGAAATAAAAACAAAAAACAAGAAGGGGAGAGTAAATTCAATCAACTAAAAAATATAGAGACCTATGCTAATGTGCTTAGGGAATTGAGTATCAATTATGTAGACGAAATCAATTACGACAATTTATTGAATTTTGCATTAGAGGGGATGCTCTACTCTTTAGACCCGTACACGATATTTATCCCCGAGGTTAACAACCAATATATTCGCACGATAAACAAAGGGGAATATATGGGTGTAGGCGTTGTGATACAAAAGATTGACGGAGAGATACACATTACAAAAGTGCTCAAGGATATGCCTGCCTATAATGCCGGCATTATAGTGGGAGACATCATGGTATCTATCAATGGTAAGAAATGTGCTCCACTGGAACTTTCTCAAGTATCGGATATGCTCAGGGGCACATCAAGCGAAAAACTAAAGATTGAGATAAAAAGATATGGTAATGAAAAAAACATCATAAAAGAGGTAACAAGGAATTATGTTTCTGAAAATTCCATACCTGTAGCTTTAGAAATTGCGCCGGGAACAGGATATATAAAAATAACCTCGTTTGTAGAAAACACATCATCAACCTTTAAAACGAAACTCGACTCTTTAGTTACCAACAACGGCATAGAGAATTTGATAATCGACCTTCGAGATAACGGCGGTGGTATACTTCAGCAAGCGGTAAACATTGCATCATTATTCTTGCCAAAGAGCACCAAGATTGTGGATTTAAAGAAGAGAAATCAGAAAAACACACAGACTTACAGCACAATAAACGTACCAAAATATCCGAACATGAAATTGGCCTTTATAGTAAATAAAGAGTCGGCATCAGCGTCGGAATTATTAGCGGGGTCGTTTCAAGATTTAGACAAAGCTCTCATAGTAGGAGAACGATCTTTTGGTAAAGCACTTGTACAAAACATCACCTCTACCGGATACGATACATATCTTAAACTCACAATAGGCAAATACATACTTCCTTCCGGCAGATGCATACAAGCAATAGACTATACATCGCGCCATGATGGAAATAAAGAGAGAGTACTTGTCGACTCTTTACTTAATGAATATAAAACAAAGAACGGACGTATTGTATATGACGGTAGCGGAATTAATCCCGACACTGCATTTGAAATAAAAGAAGAATTGACAATATGCGACTATCTTCAATACTACAATATGTTTTACAAATACGCCAATAAGTACCATTATGAGCATAAAACCATAGCACAACCGATGGAGTTTGAAGTTTCCGACTCTATTTATGAAGATTTCTGTAATTTTGTAATTGCCAACAATTTCAACTACTCATTAACCTCAAACATGTATCTACAGTCATTAGAGTCATTGATAAAAGCGGAAGGCTATGAAGAAATAGCAAAAGAGCACATAGATAAATTAAAAGAGCTGTTAAAACCTAATGTAAAATACGATTTACAAAGGCTGAAACCAACCATAAAACGCAAGTTAGAGAATGAGATAATTACCAGATATTACTACTCTCAAGGCAGTATGATATTCTCGTTAAAGAGTGATGAATGGATAGAGAAAACTATTGATATAATCAACAAAGACGAAGTTTATCAAGAGCTATTAAAGCCATAATACGCAAAGGATAACTACAGTCGGAAATAAATACCAACAAAAAAAACGGAGGGTGTATCAAAAACCAATAATTGATACACCCTCCGTTTTATTATAAACAAGTATTATTTTTGTTTCATACTAAAAAGTAGCCGAGCTTGCGATATGCAGAGCATAGCAACAGGCGTAATATAGTAAGCACCTATTTTAACAGCACTTTATTAATAGCCTCAACGAGCTGCTCCTTCGGCAGGGCACCTACATTGATTTGAGGATTATCATTCAACGGGCAGAAAAGGAGTGTAGGGATACTCCTCACTTGAAATACTTGAGCTAGCTCGCGTTCCACTTCTGTATTGATTTTGTACACAACTATTTTGCCTTTGTATTCTACTGCCAACTCTTCGAGTATAGGGCTAAGGCGCTTGCATGGTCCGCACCAAGTGGTATAAAAATCGATAATACAAGGTTTATCACCCTCATATTTCCACTCGTTCGGATTAGCTTCATAATTCCACACTTTAGACAAGAATTCCGCTTTAGTAAGATGCTTAACTACAACAACATCACTATTTTGAGACAAAGCAGACAGAGAAAAAAGCAGCCAAACAGCCACTATACTTACAATGTTTTTCATACATTAAAGGATTTATAATTTTCGGATACAAAAGTACCATTTTTTTTTGGAAAGCAAAATAGTATAGAATAAAAAAACCACTCTCATCACAAAGAGAGTGGTTTCAATTATTATAAAAATATCACTTTTAATATTTAAGAGTAGGTTCGCCATTAAGGACACGGAGGCCGCTTGAAGCGAGTGCGCCGAGTTCATCTTCGCCGGCATAGACTTTAACAGGAGCGATAAAGCCTACCATATCTTCGATATATTTGCAAAAGCCTTTACCATAAGCGATACCGCCGGTGAGGAGGATAGCATCGACTTTACCCTTAAGAACAGTGGCCATGGCGCCGATTTCTTTTGCTACATTATAAGCCATTGCGTCATAAATAAGAGCGGCGTGTGGATCTTTACCGGATTCTGCTCTTTGCTCTACTTGATAAGCATCATTCAAGCCGAGGTGAGCCATAAGTCCACCATTACCGACGAGCATACGTTTCACCTCTTGTTTTGTATATTTACCGCTGAAGCAAAGGTTCATAAGACCCGTAGCCGACACAGTACCAACGCGTTCCGGAGAGAAAGGACCATTACCGCCGAGGGCGCAGTTTACATCGATAACTTTTCCGAAATTATGAGCACCTACAGAAACGCCACCACCAAGGTGAGCAATGATAAGGTTTAACTCTTCGTATTTTTTTCCATTTTCTTTAGCAAATCTACGAGCGATAGCTTTTTGATTTAGTGCGTGAAAAATAGATATATTAGGCAATTCCGGGTGACCGGAAATACGAGCCACATCTTGAAGTTCGTCCACCACAACAGGGTCTGCGATAACGGCTTTACAACCGATTTCTTTTGCAATATCGGCAGCGATAAGGCCACCAAGGTTACAAGCGTGCTCGCCATATTCGGCAGAGAGGAGCACTTTACGCATATCTTCCGACACCTCGTAAACGCCGGAAACTACAGGGCGAGTAAGACCGCCACGGCCAACGATGATATCGAAATCTACAGGTATATTTTCTTCTTTAAGAGCCTTTAAGATAGTCTCTTTACGGAATTCATATTGCGCAGCCACAGTACTGAAAGGAGCTAATTCTTCCCCTTGGTGGCGTAAAGTTTTTTGAAATACCGACTCCTCATCATGGTAAACGGCGAATTTAGTAGATGTAGATCCGGGATTGATAACAAGAATTTTAAACATGGTTTGTTATATTAAATTAAGGTTAAAGAAACTAATTAAGCGAGCATAGCAGCCATACAGATGCTATAGAACTTCATATCAGCGCTATCGGAACGAGATGTGATAACAACCGGTTTCTCAGTACCTTGAAGAGTACCTGCCATACCTGCGCCTGCAAAAGAAACGAGGGCTTTATAGAAAGCATTAGCAGAATCGAAGTCCGGGAACATCAAGATATCGGCATCACCGAGGATAGGAGTAGGCACATTTTTGATGGCGCCACGCTCTTTATCAAGGGCAAGGAAAGTATCCATAGGGCCGTCAACGATACAATCGCCGAAATATCCGGTTTTAGAAAGCTCTATGATATCGAGATAATCTTGCATGAAAGCGATTTTCGGATTAGCCTTTTCTGTTGCGTGAATAAGAGCTACTTTAGGCTGTTTAACGCCGAATTTACGTGCCATTTCGAGCACATATTTGAGCATTTCGATACGTTGCTCTTTAGTAGGAGCCGGGATAACGGCAGGATCGAGGAAGAAGGCGAGTTTATGATAGCCCGGAATATTGAGGGCGGAGCAATAAGTAAGCACTCTACCTGCAGGAAGGAGACCTTTTTCTTTATTGAGGACAACACGTAAGATAACGTCTGTATTCACCATACCCTTCATAAGTACGTCGCATTCACCGGCTTTAACCATACGAACAGCCTCTTCTGTAGCGGCTTGGATATCAGGTACATTTACAATATGAACGAACTCTGTAGGCTCGAATGCTTTTAACTTCTCTGAGATAATTTTTTCATCACCTACAAGGTAAGCTTCGATAACACCTTGGCTTACTGCGTGCATTACAGCCTCGATAGTATGGTCATCAACGGCATTAGCCACAGCCATTTTTTTACGTTTTGCATTTTGACCACTTGTAAGATAAGCAGTCAACTCTTTAAAAGATTTAATTGGTTCCATTTTTATATTTACTTGTTAGATTATTACTCAACTTATTCGATACAAAGGTAGAAAATAATACCAAAATAAGCAACAAAAATATGAGGGCAACTACTCTACCCTATTTTCATTATAGTTTTCAACCAAACAATAGTAAATAATAACAAATTAAAGATAATGGTAATCAATTTTATAGAGAAATATCAATCTGCAATCTCATATCGCTTTTGACCTCCCGGTTATTTAACATAGAAGGGTACCATTTTTTGCACGAATTGAGTATCTTTTGTGCAATTTTTGTGTCTATTCCAAGCGTTGCACCATTGGTAACAGACTTGAGGATAGCATCTCCATCTTCATTCACGGTGAAATCGATATAGACCAAATTATTCGTACCCATCATATTTAAGAGCTCGTCGGGATATTTTTTTGCAATAGCCTTAAAAAGTTTCTGAATATTTTTATGAACTGAGTAAATAAAGCGAGTTTTGCCGCCTTTAGGACGAGCTACAACATCGTAAACCACATCTGTATTTGTTGTACTAAGGGTGCTTTTCACCCATAAATTTTCAAACCCTTCCACTTCCAAATCACTGAATACAATAGATTCGGCGTCATCTTGTGCAAAAGCAAAGAAGGGGATGAAGACCAACAATAAAAGAAAGAATATTTTTTTCATAATATTAAAATAATCGTAATTGACCGAGCATATCATCGATATCCTTAGAAGCATCGTCAGCATCATCGGCATCGTCGTCAAAAGGCTGATTGCTAACAATTTCTATACCTTTTGTAAGTTCCTCATAAGATTTTTTCGCACTCTCCGCCCCGTTATTATCATCGGTATTATTTTGAGATTCCGCATCATCTGCAGGTTCGCCGTTATCGGCATCATCTTCGGGGAATCTAAGCGGCTCAAGTTCAACGATATCGGCAACATTATAAGTAGTGATTCGTTTTCCTTTAGCTTTAAAACTTTTTATACCGATAAATTCGTCGGCATCAATTTCGAGAGGTTCTCTAAACTCATCGCCATTACCAAAAATCACCTTAAAGCGAGAGTAATAATTGCTTGAAATCAATTTTAAGAACGAGCCATCGGCAGGGGATATAAACTGAGTACGTTTGTTAATAGGTTCGAAATTAAAGCGTTTGATATAGAAATATTTCTGTTCCGCATCAAAGAGGATAGCAGTCCACACCTTAGACACATCGAATTTTTCTATCAACAGCATATCATCGTCGTAATGATTATTCAGGTCGAAATCGGTAACATAGTAATCACCGGACTTGGTAACGACGAGAATTTTATCATCGCCATCGAAATTACCGAGGAAATCGCCGCGTTTATCTACATTTAAGCGTAGCACATCACGGTCGAAATAGATATCTATACCACCGAGAGTAGAAGTACCCCTTTGTTTCAGGTCGATTTTATGGACGTCGAATTTAGTAAGGATATTACCCATTGATTGACGACCCTTAATAGCGATAGTAGAGAAATCTTTTTCGAACACGAGGTTTTTCACTCTGCGAGGGGAAGGTTTGAGTACCACCTTGATAGTTTCCGCTTCTCCGTTTGAATTAGCGGTAAAATACACCACTTTAGAGCCCGGAGTGCCTTGAGTAAGGTCGTAATCCTTATCACGATTAACGGAATTTACGGCAAAGCGTTTGATATAATAATCACCTGAAGAGCCATTTCTATACACCGCATTGTAGATAGTACGTTTATCATTTTTAATGAAAATGCCAACGTGAATAACATCTTTACCTACATATATTTTATCTGCAACTTTAAAGACCCTATATTTACCATCTTTATGGAATACGATAATATCGTCAATATCGGAGCAGTTAGAAATAAATTGCAGATTATCATCGCGTTTGAGAGCCATACCCACAAAGCCCTCCACTTTATTGAAATACAATTTCTTATTAGCTTCGACAACCTTTACCGCTTGGATAGTTTCGAAATTACGGAGCTCTGTTTGTCGAGGGTATTTGGCTGCATATTTATCTTTGATATAAGTAAACCAATCGATAGTATAATCCACTAAATGGCTCAGTTTGAAATCAATATCCTTAATTTTATCTTTAAGAGCTACAATTTGTTCTTCCGATTTATCGATATTGAATTTAAGAATACGCGCCATTTTAATTTCGAGCAGACGTTTCAAGTCGTCGGAAGTAACCGCTCTGACAAAATCAGGTTTAAACGGTTCGAGGCGTTTATCAATATGATTGAGGGCAATATCAACAGATTTCGCTTGTTCGAATTCTTTATCCTTATAAATCCTTTCTTGGATAAAAATCTTTTCGAGAGAGCAGAAATGGAGTTGCTCCAAGAGTTCGTCTTTTTCTATCTCCAATTCACGTTTAAGTAAATTTTGAGTGGTGATAGTGCTACGGCGGAGCACTTCGGAAACGGTGATAAAGCAAGGTTTATTATTATCGATAACGCAACAGTTCGGCGAATAATTTACTTGGCATTTAGTAAAAGCATAGAGTGCGTCGATAGTTTTATCGCTGGAAGTTTTAGCCTCGAGATGAAGACGTATTTCGACATTTTTTGAAGTAATATCTTCTATTTTCTTTATGTTGACCTTACCCTTTTCATTCGCTTTAACAATAGACTCGATGAGCATCCCGGAAGTAACGCCATAAGGCACTTCCACTATTTTGAGGGTTTTATTATCTACCTTCTCAATTTTAGCACGAATAACAATTTTACCACCGCGTTCACCATCGTTATATTTACTGACGTCGAGCATACCGCCGGTCGGGAAATCGGGGTATAGAGCGAACTCTTCACCACGGAGAAAGGCGATAGAAGCATCGCACAATTCACCGAAATTATGAGGGAGAATTTTAGAATTAAGGCCAAGACCGATACCCTCCGAGCCTTGAGCAAGTAAAAGAGGGAATTTTACGGGGAGTGAAATAGGCTCTTTATTTCTGCCGTCGTAAGAGGGTTTCCATTCGGTAGTTTTTGCATTAAATACAGCATCGAGGGCAAATTTTGTAAGGCGAGCCTCAATATAACGAGGGGCGGCGGCACTATCGCCGGTAAGGATATTACCCCAGTTACCTTGTGTATCGATAAGAAGATTACGTTGTCCGAGATTAACGAGAGCTTCGCCGATAGAAGCGTCGCCATGAGGGTGGAATTGCATTGTATGGCCTACGATATTAGCGACTTTATTATATCGTCCGTCTTCGATACGGCGCATAGAATACAGCACACGGCGTTGCACGGGCTTAAGGCCGTCATTGATATGAGGTATAGCACGCTCCAAATTTACATACGAAGCATACTCCAGGAACCAGGTACGGAACATGCCGGAAAGGTGGTACACATCGGCCCCCTTCCCATCAGTTACCTTATAGTCGGAATGTTTAGCATTATTATCATTAATATCCACATCATCCGTCATAGACTGATTATTGATTGTTACATCATCAGCACTATCAGTAACATTATTATCGTTAAACTCTTCGTTATTATCCACTATTTCAGACATACAAGTATATTAGAATCAAACCAACTGCAAAGGTACAAAAAATAAAATGATTTACAAAACGAAGAGCATATCGATATGAAAACAATCTACTTTGAACAAGCAACAGCAAAATTACACTTTTTCCATATTTTTACGCATGCAAAATTACACTTTTTCTAGTTTTTTATACTCTCAAAATTACACTTTTTCCTTTATACAGACATCATAAAA
The DNA here is from genome assembly GCA_016292775.1 of Paludibacteraceae bacterium. Lineage (GTDB taxonomy): Bacteria > Bacteroidota > Bacteroidia > Bacteroidales > Paludibacteraceae > Aphodosoma. The sequence goes on along the minus strand of JAEDFN010000005.1, from coordinate 37,323 downwards.
TTACACTTTTTCTCGTTTTTTAGCTGTATTAAGGTGATTCTTTATGAATTTTCACTATATGCATAACAAAAAGGATCAGGGGATAGGTTCCTGATCCTTGTCTGTCTTGTGAATATTAAATACTCTGGAAGGGTTCGAATTCATCAAGGGAGCAAGTAGGAAGTCCTGTTTAGCCTTCTGAGGATGATTCTCATACCATTCCCTTATTGAATATAGAAGGATTATGTACCTGTCCCCTGACCCGCTTTGTTCTTTTAGGAATACGTTATAAACAAGTAATTTATGGAAGGGCAAACATTCCATCTATATTTACTTCCATATTTTCAGGCACTACAAATGAATTAACAAGATTATCATTTTCATAAATACTTAAATAACAATTTCCGTCTACCACAGAGATGAATCGTTGTGCAGTATAGATATTATTATTTTTCACACAAATACCTTTGAATTGATAAGAATCCAATCGACAAACTTCTTGAAAATTTTTATAAAGTATTTCTTTATTTTCTCTGACACCGCCACCCGGATATTGCAACACGGCAAAATAGATATCATTATTTACTTGAGTAGCGCCACCACACCAACTTCTATATAAATCTTTGTCATATCTCATCATCGCAGTATCACAGTATGTATGCAATAACTCTCCATTTTTAAAAGAAGCCGCAATACACGGATATTCATGATCTGTAGGTTCATAATAATAATTATCTATATCTCTAAACATAATAACATCATCATTTTTATCAATAAAAAATCCGGCAGCACTTTTAAGAGAATTTTGAGTAGCATCGTAATTGGTTATCAATTTATTGTTTTTCCAAACGCAAGCGGTATTACCATTAACGGTACAGAGATAACCAAGGCAATAAACATCACCATTTTTTATAAAGAACTTCTGCGGTTGAGCAAAAAGCGTCAAAGCTACTAAAGTCGGAGCTTCTAATTCAACATCATAGAAGTTGCCATTTTCCCAATAATTCGGCTTGTATTCATATATATTTGCATTTGGCTGGAATTTTCCATACACTCTAACCTTACCATTATGTACGAGCAAAATACCACCATTACGCCATTGAAATTTATCAATTATTTTGCCGTTTTTTCTAATTACACTGCAGGTATCCGTACCGTGTATTTCACCACACAACAAATAGACATCTTTACCATCTACAAAATGGTCAAAAATTCTTTTAACCTCATAATCTTCATGTTTCTCAAAATAATATCTATCACCTTTTATAAAGCCATAAAAATTACCATTTACATTATCGCCCCCATAATAAAACACCCCTGTACCGGTATTTAATTCTCCATAACGATTACCATCGCAAGAAACGAACAAAGTAGTAACAAAAACTACAAAAAGAAATAAAGTCACAATCTTTTTCATAATAACTTCAAAATTTAGATTAAACAATGAAAAAATTTATCTAATAACGAACAACAACCAAAGGTACATATATTTATAACCTATTGATTATTAATGATTTTTCAAACAATCATATAAAAAAAAAAAAAAACTCTTATCAATCTCTACAGAACAAATATACAAAACATTTCTAATAAAAAAAATAATTTACAAGAAATAATACTATTATAATGAAATATTTTACAAAGAATTCAATATATGTAAAAAACAACGATTATAATTAACACCCAAACATATAAAAAGCCCGCACAGCGGTGATGCAAGGGGAGATAGAGGCCGAAGAAAATTTCGGATAGATTGGTGGCGCGAAACAAAAAGCCCGCACGGCGGTGATGCCATGCGGGCTGAAGTATTATGCTTATTTGTCGTTGCGCTTGCGGTATTTTTTCAGCGATGAAAAATACCGAGCCGGGCGACAAGGCGGCAATAGGGATACGACTTTACTTCACTACGAGGCGACCGAGGTAAACCTCTCCGGTGCCTGAAGTGACGCGGATATAGTAGATACCGCTTGTGTAGATACCGCCAACTTCGATAGGGAAGGTAGCAGGAGTGAATACATCCACTACTTGACCTACGGCGTTGAGTACCTCTACGCGCATTCCGTTCTGCTCTTCGGCTGTCCATTCGCGGTTAACGAATGTACTTTGTCCGCCTACTACAGGGTTCGGTGCCACGATGATAGGCAATGCATAAGCATTATCTACAGGGGTAGTTACTATGAGTGTGAGTGTTACTATAGAGTCGCAACCAAGGTCGGTATAGAAGTGACCTTCATAAGTACCTGCTTGAGTGTAGGTATTTCCTGCAAACTCATAAGACTCGCCTTCATTGATAGTCACTGTAATAGACTCATACACGGTAGGGATGAATTTTACATTTACTCTGATTATAGAGTCGCAACCATCAATATTACGAGTAATACGCTCTACAACAGTATCTTTAGTAATATTCTCGATACTAAATCCATTACTATAATATCCTGAGCCTTCACAAGTATAATCTTCCAACACACCAACAGGGGCAGGTTTCGTTGTAACGGTAAGAGTAACAATAGAGTCACAGTTAAGACTATTTGCAAAGGTATAGGTATATGTACCTGCCTCAGTAATAGTTTGATTACCGAATTGATAAGATTGTCCTTGACACAACTCTACAGAAGCAGTAACATTAGTAGGAATAACTTCTACATTCAATACTCTGATAGAGTCGCAACCATAGGCATTATGATATCTTGCTTCATATCTACCGGCATTCAATATAGTTTGATTTTGCCACATATAAGAAGCCCCCTCACACATTAAATATGTCTCTTCATAGAATTTAGGAGCCACATTAAGTGTGAGAATTGTGATAGAGTCACAGCCATTACGATTTACTGCAGTATCGGTATAAACACCGGATTGAGTCAATGCAGTACCTGCAAAATTATAAGATTGTCCTTCGCAGATATTAACGGTGATAGGGTTATTTACAGGAACTACAGTAAGATGGAGAACGAGATTACTATCGCAGCCGAATGAAGAGGTAGAAGAAGCGGTGTAGTGACCTGAAGTAGTCAATCCTCTTGTGAATATCTCTGAAATATAAGTTTCGCCTTCGCAGATAGTATCATAGAGTTCTACAACATCATTATTCGGAACGTAAACATTAAGAGTAACGATAGTATCACAACCGACACCTGTATTAGTAAATCTACGGGTGAATGTATTCATACCTGTAGTAAGCTCTAATGCTTTGATGTTGAAGCCATGACCTACATAAGGATTATTAGGACAAGCTACTTCGTTATAAGTATTACCTACAACAGTACATCCGAATGAGAAGTTATCTATAGCCACTTGGCAAGTAGATCCATAACCGGTACTTACATGAGAGAAGCGGATTTGGATAGTATCGCCAATGTAGTTGGAAATAATTTGGCTAAAGCTGCACCATTGATTATTAGTAGTGCGATAAGTAGCATTGAGAAGTTCCTCTACAACGACGCCATTCTTGATAATAGAAACCACTAAAGCATCAGGGTTTGAAGAGTTTGGTACATTATTGAAATAGTCGAAGCTGAGAGTTTTAGCTTGATCGATATAGAAGTATGGAGTAAGAATAGCACTTTCCACGCCATCATCCACTTGAGAAGCATCCACTATCAACGCATTACGGCTACCCATTGCGCCGGCATTCCATTGTTTTGCATAATATAATTCATCTGAATTATCATTATACCAGCAGAGAGGAGTTTCGAATTCGCTATATGATTCAAAATCATCTGAATAGTTAGATACTATTTCGCAATCGGTAGTGAACTGAACTTCTACAGGATCGGAAGTAGCGCCATTACCCTTCAAAGAATAAGCTTGAACGGTATAGGTTTGTCCGGCAGAGAGATTACTCAAAGCGAGACTCTTAACACCACCAACAATAGTAGTATCCACTAATTCTATTGCACCATCAAGTAATTTGATGTGAGTAGAATCGGTAACGGAAGTCCAAGTAACATCGGCACTATTGGCACGAATATTTTCAACGGCAACTACCGGTGGCATTATTTCTATATATTTCAAAGAAACATTATCTACCACCGCATAAGTAAACATTGAAGAAGACAAATCCACATTATAAGCAAATTCATAAACAGCCGTTTCACCTTCCGGTACGGTAACGAAAGTAGAATACTCTTTATAATTATTATTGATATTATCGCTGAGAACGGTATTCCATTCTATTTGATTATCAGCACGAGTCAATAAAGAGACACTACCATTATCATCAGTGCCGGATCTCATTGCACGAACGGAGAATTTATATGATCCGCTCGCTAATTGATATGTATTACTAAAGGTGTAAGTGCCAAATCTGAGAAGCATAGCTTGTGTGCCTTCATAAGGGATTAATCCATCTGAAGCAGCATTGCTATGTAATGTAGTAGGCACATAGTACATACTTGATATACTGATATTCCAGCAAGGGAACAACTCTTCTATTTCCTGTTCGTAACTTGTATTTTCGAATCCTTCGAAATATGGAGTTGTTTGGTTTACGATGATTGGGTTACACAAGGTATTAAATGTAACTGAAGCACCTGTTGTAAGACCATTATCGCATTTTCCATAAACATTTACAGAATAGCTTTGCTCGGAAGCCAATCCATCAATAAAGATATTACCATTTACAACAGGAACTGTGTCGGAAGAGACAAGAGAACCTGCAAAGTATAAGTCGTAAACAACAGTATCTTTCAGAGTTTCCGGTTTGGTAATACCGATATATGCAGAGTTATAAGAAACCTTAGATACTTTAGCACGAATCGACTCTGCACAGTCAGGAATAAAGAAAGAGATATTATCAATAGAAATTGGCGGTTGAGGACTATCCATATAGTCGTTTTTCCAACAGATATACAAATACATCACTTTCTCTTCGGTGAATGTAACTTGAGCGTTTTTCAACGTCCAATCATTAATATTATACATCTGTCTTCCTCCGTCAAGAGCTATACAGCCATCAGGAGTCAAACTTGCATTAATGCTATATTGACTTAATACAGGTGACAAGAAAATACGAGCAAAGTCATATTGATTTTCACCAACCACTTTTACTTCGTAAGAGATAGAAAGTGCACCCGGTTTTACCAATACCGGTATTACGGCATAACATTCGGAATTAACAGTTGCATAATTATAACCGTTAGAACCATCGGTTACATAAAGAGCTTTAGTTCCTTTAAATGCATTGGCATCGTTTCCGATTACGAAGTTATTATCACCTTCTATATTACCAAACATTACATAATTTGCATGAGAAGGATCTTCGAAATCCAACAATGCAGGCAATCTTAATATTGCATTTGTAGTACTGAAGTTTGTTGTAGCCCAAGCAGTAGGATTTGGTTCGTTTTCGCAATAAGTGCGGATACCGAATGTATAATTAGTATTAGGAACCAAATTGGTAAGAGCGATATTATCTACAACTCCCGTACCGTTAAATGTAATAGAATCGGTAGCAGACTTCAAATAATATTCGTAATTGGAAGTAAGCGAACTCATAGTAAATACGACAGTAGCTGAATTATCCATTACATTTCTTACCTCCAAGAATTTCGGAGCGAAGCAAGTAGGATTAAAATACACTGCTATACTATCGATGATGATTTTACTATTTTCAAGAGAGCGAATAGCTATGCGATTTCCTGTAGTGAAATAATTTTGAAGGTCGAAATATCTACGTGTATAATTTGCAGTAGCTTTTAATGACTCCAATACAGCGAACGAAGCTTTATCGACATCATTTACCGTACCTAATTCGAACGAACCGTTACCCTTAACATAGAAAGATATTTGATATGAAGAAGGGGCATTATCGAATAGAGGTAATATAATCATATTTTCATCATTCATCACGAGAGCTGAAGCAGCAGAGATATTAGCTGTATCTGCCACGAGAGGAGTAACAACTCCGTCGTTTTCTGATGTTTGAATACGAGTGATACAAGTAGGGAATCGATAAGCATTACCCACAGCAGGGGCATCGAAATTCTCAACCCAAGCAGAGCCGAGTGCGATGACAGTAGTGTCACAAAGTGTAGATGCGTAATAAGGAGCACCCCATTCATCAGCTACATTTGCACAAATATTACGTACATATACATCATATCCTGTACCCGGCACGAGGCTGTTGATACTAATATTTTTAGATGTAGTATAAAGTTTTGTGCAATTTTCTACTGCGGTTCCTGACAATCCATAAGCAACTTCTACCGAGTCGGCATAATAATTAATTGCAAAGCCCAAACTATTTTGAGAAGCATTATTCCATGACAACAACGCTGCAGAAGAGCATTTCTCTTTCTTAATAATATTGATATTATCTAAAGAAGCGGATTGAGCGTTTTGACTTGCAGGGCCATATTTAAAGGCAATAGTATATCCTGAATAATCAACACCCGGAGTAAGATAATCATTGAGGTCTACAGATACTCTATTCATATCTACAGATCCGGCTTGAAGAGGACAAGTATAAAGTGGCTCAAAAGAATCCAAATCATCAGAAAGCATTACTCCAAAGATAATATTTGTAGCCTCTGAAGCTTTGGTAGATCCATTTACATAATTGAAATCTACAATAATGCTATTGAGAGGGTCGGAAATTTCAGGTCCTACAAAATACAAAGGATAATCGAAAGAAGAAACCATTGTAATACTCTTATATCCTTGTTTGGAATTGAACATATTATTCTCTTGATTGTATTCCACATAAGGATAAGAACGCCACCAAGGAGAACCGCCACCGATAAGTTGTGACTTATCAGGATTTTCGGTATCGTAATGATAGCACTCTTTAGAGATATCGTTACTTGAAGACAATGATTCAAAGTCTATCGTATAAGGCATAGTGATAGGTCCGCAAGGAGAGCGTAAAATGTATGGTTTATACCAATTTGAATATTCAGAGCCGCAAGCGGTGCGAACATACAAATTATACAATTTGGCATTCTCGAGATTATCGATAGTAAATACATTACCCACCAAAACAGGAGTTTTAGTATCAGGGTCGAAATCACCCTCACCGATTACATATTCCCATTGGCTATGAGAAGCGATAGTATCATATATCGACACTAATACGGAATTATCTTGAATTTGGAAAGTAACATTTTGAGGGCGGCTGCAAGCGTCGATTTCCTCTATTTCGAATCCTGAAACGTGGAATTCCGACCAGTAATTAGAAGAGTAAGCGCCTCTGAATGCGAATTGAATAGTACCAGGACCCACGTTAGGGAGTACCACTTGATTAGATTGTCTATGGTCATCGCTCATTCCATCTTCAGGAGCAGGTGTAAATACACTTTGATTAACCAAGGTATAAGTTTGACCACCATCTAATGTATAATAAAGAGGAAGGTCGGTATTTTCTACTGCAGAGAAACCTATTACCGAGAATACTACACCATTATTTGAATTCAAGATAAATTCAGGAGTAGAAAGCATTGCAGTGTCGGAAGGCATTACTTCACTTAGGTCTACCATATAAGAGTAATAACCGGCATCCCCATAATAAGAATTGAAATTGAAATAATTATCAGAGGTCCAGCAGTCCGGTTGCTCCATAAAGTTACCTACGAAATAAGGTAATTCGAGTGCGGCACAAGAAGTTTTAATTTCGTTAGAGTAAGAGATATCAGAAGTATCACCGGCTCCACAGATAGAGCGTACGGAGAATTTATAAGAGGTGATAGGGTCTAATGTATTTACAGTAAACGAATTAGTATTAACTATTTGAGTAAATAGAGGTTCTGAAAGCACTTTAGTAGCCTTATATCCGGATATCTCCCAAGCGTTGATATTTCTACCTTGGCTCCATGTAATTGAAGCAGTATGTGCATCAACAACTGTTGCCAAAACATTTGCCGGTCTTGCGCAAGAAGGGATAACTTCTACCGAAACATTATCGAAATAGAATACATTTTCGGTTCCGGAAGCCAAAGCGATGTAAGGTGCATTCAAGAATTCTGCATAATCAGGATTATTTAAAGTATCGAGATAAGCGGTGAATTCCACCCATTGACCGGTAGTAGGCACTACAATATTCAAGATAGGCTCAAAAGTAGTAACGTCGTTAACATCGGTCATCACGCCGATTTCAAAAGCAGAAGACTCTGATTGTCCGGAATAAGCATAACCGGTTACCATGCAGTTTGACAATGAAGTAACATTAAACATAGGTGTTACGGCAGTACCGGAAGTAAGTTTGATAGAGCTTGAACCCGCGTAACTCTGCTCTGCAGACATCTCTAATTGGCTACCTTCTACGCCCACTAATGACCAGCATCTTGCATCGGCAGTATTTTCAAAAGTTGCATTGTAAGGGATTTCCGCTGCAACGCAACGAGTATTGAAATAAGCAGGTCTTGACCAATCGCTGAGAGCATTGGTACAGAGTGAACGCATTACATAATAGTATGTAGTATTAGGAGAAAGATTATCAAAAATCACTGAAGTAGTACCTACCGACACTGTATCTACATAATCAGGAACAGGGTCGACATCACCTTCTGAAATCTCTTCAGTACACAAACGGATTTCTACAGGAGAGTTGGTACTATTAATAGCAAACTCCACATTATTTGATGTAACATTTACTATTTCGATAGTAGTAGGCGGAACGCAACCCATCTCTTTAACGCTGAAATTATCCATTGTGATGTATGCAGCATCCCATGTGAGTTCCGTTTCAAAACCAATCAAATAGTTACCCTCTTGAGGCACTGTGAAATAAGCATATACTTTCTTCCATGTATTATACCCGGCATCCGCTGTCATTGTAATAGTAGACATAATAGTATCTACCACGGTAGAGCCCTCTGCTTGACGGGTAAATGACATTGTAGAATAAGATTCGCCTTCGTGGTGAACATATATTGCCACTTCGTAAGTAACATCAGGAAACAATCTCACCAGATGTGATAAATAGTGTTTTGATCCGTATTGGAATCCAATTTGGATATTACCGGAATAAGGCATTACGTCAGTACCTGATTCACCTAATAATGCACCTTGACCACCACAAAGTTTCACATCGGTTCCATATGTGTAATTAGAGCGATTCTCATATTGATAGCAGAAATCCTTGATATTATCACCAGGCAAAGCACTTTCGAAATTATCTATAAACGGAGTTTCGCCGGTTACAACGAACGGATTACACATTGTGCGCACGTCTAACGGGAATTGCATCCAAGTAGAAACGGTGCCATCGCTACAATGGTTGCGAACATAGATAGAATATTTTGTATCCGGTTGCAAATTGTTAACAACGAAAGAATTGTTAGCATCAATAGTAGCAGTGACGATATTATTAGGATCTATATCATCCAACACGCCTCTTTCCGGGCAAACGGCATAATCCATTTGTGTTGCAACACCGCCATTATAAATTACTTTAGCGGTATTTACTCCCGGTTGAATTTCAAATTCATCCAAAGCAGGTGTTGTACAAGATACTTTCTTCTCAATAACGATATCATCAACGATGACGTCGATATAATTCATCTGCAGAGCTGCCAATATGATATGGTAATTACCTGAAGAAGGCACGGAGAATACGTATTCCACTTTATTGAAGCCCCATGAACCTGCAGGATCTTGACGATAGTCGGAAGAGATAAAACCAATATATTGAGCACCTTCTGTAGTATTCAAATGGCGAGATACATAAGTGTAAATACCTGTTGATACTTTATCGTCGTAATAAATATAGTTTCTCTTTATGTAGAAAGATACTTTATATTCTACACCAGCCTCCAAGCTAACGAGAGGAGAATTCAAATAAGCGACAGTATTTTCGAGGGCAGTTGGGAAGCGGCAAGCAAATTGTCCGTAAATTGTATTATAGTTGCTTGATGAGCTTGTTCTATCCCAAGCCACATTAGTGTCGGGAGATTTATAATCGGTAGTAACAACCCAACAAGGACTTGGCCAAGCCACGCCTTCGAAGCTCTCTATTACCGGCAATTCTCTTGCAGCACAAGGTGTGATAAACGACAAAGCTATCGGCTCATAATCAGAAGTATCGTTTGCACCACAATATGCGGCAACTTCACATTCTACATTAAATCTTGTAGAAGCATTAGCCACTGTAGAGTAGTCCAAGTCGAAAACGGAGTCGTTTACAACAACGGTATTTTGAAGTAATACTGTTTCGGTAGCTGCGTCAGATAATTTATATTTTACAGCCCATTGAGTTTCATTCTCTCTTGAGAACCATTTGAATTGAACTTTATTATCGCCTGTAAGAGTATACCATCTCAAGTTCTTAACAGCCAATTTACAATTCAACGATGGTTTGATTTCAACATCATCGATATAGAAATCTTTATAAGCATCATGAACGGCTTCGAACATTACGTATACAACTCCCGTCATAGGGATGGTGAGTCGGTATCTGTAATATTTTTCGTATTCATATTCTGCAGGATATTCCGAATAGCTGTTATAAATAGAATCTATTCTTACAGCACCTTCGAGTGATGGTACACTATTTACGTATACATTAACATGCTCATTGGCATTTGATGTAGGAGTAAACCATCTGTACATTTTAAATGCCACATCATAACTTGCGCCTGAAGGGATATTTACAGAAGGCAAAGTAAGCAAATAGCGAGTACCTGCTTGGCTTGTCGGCGACTTAATGCTATTACCTGTAACAGCATAGTCGGCATTTGCAATATTAATAGACCAACCTGTGTTGGAAACGAAACCATTACCAACGCCACGATAAATCAAACGAGCATCCCAACAGGTAGGAATTGAGGTGACATTATCAAAATTCTCACTGAAAGGAAGTGAATAACTACCGCATTTAGTTTTGAATTGGTTTGTTGTCAAACTCCATTCTGAAGAGTCGTTAGCGGCACATACACTGCGAACTCTGAATTGGTAAGTATTATTACTTGTCAAACCGGAGATAACAGCAGGATTAGTAGTTGCAGTAACATAATTAACCGCACCTGTTTCTATATTATTTACCTCAACAACGTAGTTATTTATAGCGGCATCTTCATACCAGCTGAGTTGAGCAAAAGTAGAATCGATAAAGTCGACAGTTACATTTTCAGAGCGCAAACAAGAAGGTTTACGAGAAATAGTAACATTATCAACATAAACGGTATTGGCATTACCTTCCGGAACTATAATAGCAACAGAAAGATTTCTAACACCCGCTTGTTGTGTATTGGCAAAAGTAAATCTAAGATTAGTCCAAGTAGACTCGGCATTGATAGTGAAGCTTTTCAATTCCTCACAAGAAGTATAATCGTGAATATCAGACATCAAACCGAATTGTATTGGGGTACCATAACTTGTAGTAAACACCCACAAATCTACTTGGATACTATCAGCGGCACACTCTATTTGAGGTGAAGCCACATATCCTTTACGCAAATCCGTAGAGGTAATCTTCATAGATTTACCGGATAAGCCGTATTTATAAGAATCTGTCAAAGAGGCACAAGTAGAATATTCCGGATTCGACATCCAGCAGCCAGGTTTGGTAGCTGTTGACGACTCTGAATTAAAATCTACGGAATAAGGCACCTGTTTTGGTAAACAAAGAGTTTCAAAAGTTATAGGACTTGAAAGATCGGAAGTGCCATGATATGAAGAAGAACAGTCGGATTGCAAATATACCGAATAAGTAGTATTAGGTGTAAGATTTGACAAATTATACGACAAATAACTCTTCATAGCAGTAATAGTTTGATTATTAAGGATACTATTACCTGCGGCATCAGACAAATTAATACGATAAGTAGTAGAAGTATCGCCCTCCTCATCTACGGTCCAAGTAAGAGTAGCAGATGTTTGGGTTACACTTCTTACAGATAATGATATTGGAGTGGCACAAGTATTAGGAGAGCCGATTTTTACATCATCAATCCAAATATATCCACCATAATACCAATCCGATGCTTGGAAAATAACATATACCCCTTGTCCTGCATACGCGGATAAAGAGTATGTATATTTAGTCCAATTACATTCAGCCGAAATCTCCATTGCGTTTAATTGCATGGCATTATCCACAGTACCATCCGTAGAAACAAGGATGTTTAACGGAATTTCGGAAGATTTCTTCAAGTAGAAAGAGATTCTGGTATCGGAAGAAGCCGATACTTGAGGAGAAATAAGGTTGGAAGTTACACTTGAATTTTGGTATCCGATACCGAAACGGATGGATGTATTTCCGGAATAAGCGGCATCAGCGCTCAATTCCCATTCTCCGCCTTCACTATACCAATCTTCAGTCTCTACCGACCAACCTGTCGGTAAAGAAGTTGCATAATTCTCAAATCCTTCATTCACATATGCCGCAGCTTGAGCGTTAGCTCCATACCAATGTGAACTTAGGAAAAGTAGAATACACAACAACGACAATTGTGTAAAAAGTTTTTTCATAAGACGTTTTTTAATTAAATAAATATTTGTATAAAATTTATAAAAATCTATAACTAAGCTATAATAATAAAGATATCAAGCGTATATAACCAAAAAATCCTAAAAAATTCAGTATAAATAAAAATTAACTATCAACTGATTACCATACATATACGCAAAATAATTACAATAACAATTACAAATTTAGGCATTATTTTTTAAATAAAAAAATTTTATCCTTCAACATTTCAATTTAAAATTAAATCTCCGATTTTTACTAATACATCAAATGTTAATTTTAACATTATATCAAGACAACAACTTTAAAAAGCCCGAAGAAATTAACATAAAAAAGTGAGGTTGAACACTATCATGTACAACCTCACTAATAATAAAAATTAAAATATGTTTACTTTATTACTTCACAACCAATCGAGCCAAGTACACATCACCGGTACCGGAAGTAATACGGATATAGTATACTCCGCTTGTATGCAACCCGCTTATCTCGATAGGGAATGTATCAGGAGTGAATATTTTCACTAATTGACCAACGGAATTGAGCACTTCCACTCGCATACCATACTGCTCATCGGCAGTCCACTCTCGACTAACGAAAGCTGTTTGTCCGCCTAAAACAGGGTTTGGAGCCACAACTATAGGGAGGGTGTAAGAGTCGGAAGTAGACGTCAACACCGTCAATGTAAGTATTGTAATAGAGTCACAACCATTTTCATCAAACGATCTATCTTTATACTCACCGGAGGTATTATAGGTGTTATTGCCAAATTCATAAACCTCGCCGGCATTTATCGTTGCTGTCAAATATACAGTATCTGTAGGGATAAATTGCAAAGCAACTTCCACGATGGAGTCGCAGCCATTAAATTTCGTAACAACACGTTGCAATACGGTGTCGGAAACGATATTTTCCACATTAAAGCCGAAGCCGACATAAGTACCATTTGCTGACTCACAAATAATATCGTCGATATGATATACAGGAGTTTCTTCAGAAGTTAAAATAAGAGTAACTATTGAGTCGCAGCCGAGGCTGTTTTGCAAAGTATCGGAATAAGTACCCGGATTGAAAAGAGTAATACCTCCGAAATCGTAACCGTTGTTTCTACAAAAACTTGCATAAATAGTATCTTGTACTGCTATCATATTAAGATTGAGAACCAATACAGAGTCGCAGCCATTTACATTACGCATTGAATATTCATATCTTCCCGGAGCATTGTAAGTGCGACCTTTCCAGTAATAAGAACCACCCTCGCAGAAATAGGCGGTAGACTCGTAATATTTTTCAATTACCGTTACATTTACCTCTTGGCTCACATTACATCCATTGGCATTTACATAATTATTATAATAAACGCCGGATTCCGTAATTTCTTGATTTCCGAGAGTATAGACATCACCTTCACAAAGCGTTATTGACACGTTTTCCACACTGTCATATACACTTAGATAAAGTATCGTCACACTATCGCAGCCATAGACAGAGAAATCGTGATTCTCATATCTACCGGAATTAGTTTTGTTTTCAAAACCGTTTGCATTATAAACATCTCCGGCACAAATTGTATCGAAAAATACCACTGCATCCGTAGATGGCACATAAATATTTACGCGGAAGAGTGTATCGGTATCGTGAGTATTGCCGAATTGCATTGAAGCGAAAGAAACGGTATCACCCACTACCAAATCACTACTTGGCACATTAAATCTGCTATCTACATATCCCGATCCGGCACATACAAAGGTATCAATTTCCACAATAGTAGCTGTAGTATTTACATCAAAAGTATACTCGCTCCAAACGGAAGTTTGTTTATCGACATAAGAGCGTACATAGAAGTAGTATTTAACGAAATCAAGTCCCTCCAAATTAAATGAATCGGTATTGGTAAGCGCAGGAGTATATTCATCAGGATTAATGCGTTTTGTATCATACACATATTGCCATTGAGTATGATTAGATACGGTATCGATAATATTTACAGATATAGTACCATTATTATCCACATTATTAAAGATGCAATTTACAGGAGGGGTACAGATGTCAAGTTCTTCCACCTCAATGCCGTATAAATAATTGGAAGTAGGAGAATTTTGAGTTATTACATACTCTAATTGAATTATGCCGGGACCCACATTAGAAATTACCAATTCAGTAACACCTTTGTAAGCAGTACCCAAAGCCGACTCATTCAAATAATGATAAGTATTACCTCCATCAAGTGTATATCGCATCATTACGAATTGATTACCACCTCTGCAATTACCTGTAGATTTAATGCGTATACCATTATTTGTATTCAATCTGAATTCCGGAGTAGCCAAGAAAGCACTATCGGTAGAATTCAAGTAGTAAGGTCTGATTCCGAAATAAGTGCCGTAATCCGACCAATTATCAGAGTAATTTGAGAATACGGACCAACAAGCTTTACTACCGCTATATGCGAAATTAGCAGTATAAGGCAAACTTCGTACGGCACAAGGGGTAGTAATAACATCAGAGAATACCGCTACGGAAGTATCATTGGCACTACAGATAGAAGAGGCAGTAAAGAAGTATGACATTTCCGGTTCAAGACCTTCTATTACCACACTATTTCCGGTGATTATAGTATCGAAAACTACATCATAACTACTATATGTACCTTTACAAACGGATACTAATTTACTTGCAGCATTAGAATTTTCGGAAATATTCAATGATACGGAATAAGCATCTTGAACGGTAACATCTACCGACAACGGTTTTTCACAAGTAGCAAAAGGTGCTACTCTAATCTTATCAAAGTAATAAGTTACTCCTTCACCACATACAATGGCGATATTTTTTGCAAAGAGCACATCGGCATAATCGGCATCAGAGAGTACGTCGAAAGCGACACTAAACTCTTCCCAACTATTTTTACGCGCTACGGTAACAGTAGTAATCTCTTCGTAAGTAGTGATATCATAAGGGTTTGCTATCACACCGACAGAGAACGTAGCAGAGTCGACATTTGCAGAATAAACATATCCCGTTAGAGTCAACACTTCCAAAGAGATAGCATCCATTGCCGGCATAATAACGGTATTATCTTTTGCCATGAGCGATTGAGTGCCGAAGAAAGAGACGCTATTACTAATACCGAAGCTGCCGTTTTCAGAATAGCTATTTCTCCAGCATTCATTGTCTTCCCCTTCTTCAAAGGAGGTTTCATAAGGCACTTGCACCTCATCGCAATAGGTAGTAAACTCTTGCGCAAGAAGCCATTGACTTGTTTCTCCATTACAAAGAGTGCGTACAAAGCAATAATATTTTTTATTTGCTTGTAGCCCGGAGAGTGTAACCGCATTATTTGAAGTAGTATCGGCAATAACAAATTCAGGATTTACTTCTCCCACATAAGGCCTTTCTTCACAAATTCTTACCTCATAAGATGTAGCATTACCGGTTATCTCAACATCTACACTATGTGCCGTTACGTTCGTTATATCAAATTTATCAGGTTTTACGCAATTGAAATTACGAACAACGAAGTTATCGATATACAACGTATTGTTATTACCGGTATTATCAAAAGCGACAACAACCATATAATCACCATCTGCAGCAACGGTGAAATTAACATTTTGTGCATCCCAATATGTAGAAGTAATATTGCTGTTGCGAACTAAATATGTAGTATCGCCTGTTGATACATTAATATAATATAGATTAATGACGGCCTTTCTACCATTTGAGATATTACTCTTTGTCAACAAAGACAATTCGTAATCCAAACCTGATTGTAAAGTCAATACTCTTGAGATATTTCCTTTTACTCCGTTCTCAACGGCGAGGGCTTTTGAATTTTGTGCAACTTTCGTCCATATCGTATCTCCTTCTTCTACAGAATACTCATCAGTAGAATAATCTAACGATACGGTAGAAACCTTCAATGCACCGGAGGCATTTACCAACAAACAAGAGGTAAGGTTGTCTACATTAACATCATAAGATTCGAAATCTTCTACATAACTATTATTTTGATCTACAACAAAAGAGTTACATTGAGTGCGATAAAGGATAGGACCTACCCAATCGGATATTTTACCTTCAGCAGTATCACACAATACTCTCACAAATACATTATAATATGTTTCGGAATTGAGATTAGTTACAGTAACGGTATTAGTAGAGTCGTTAACATCCGAAATATTTGTAACAGCCAACGAGATGTCGTCGAGATTATCTATAGAATCGGCACAAACCGCCATCTCAAGCATCTTATCATTGTCTTTAATATTCAACGAAATAGAATTTTGTGTTGCTGAGAGCACAATCTTCTCCTCTACTGCAGGCAAACAATCCGGTAATTTTTCTATTTTTATATCATCAAGAAAGATACTTTCACCATAATAGCCAAAAGATTGGAACACTACATAACCTTGTAGGGCAGTTGATGCATTGTAAGTGAATGTATATTCATAAACACCATTTCTACTAACTGCAGGGGCTGCGGTGCGACTATTAGAAATAAAACCAAGTTTTTCTGCACTTGTAACATCGTTTGCAGCGGGACTTACCCATAGGTGTACTCCTTCTCTATTATCTTTATAATCGCTATTACTTCTATAAATACTAAAAGAGATTTGATAGTTTTTACCTGCCTCAAAATCGATGGTAGGAGTAGATAAATATGCAGTATAATTACCATAATATAACTTCAAACAAGCATTTCCATTAAAATAATCGCTATCCCATGAATCATTCCAATAGGTCCAACTCTGATTTCCGCCTGTCGACCAGCAAGCCGGCAAAGAAGAGCAATTTTCAAAACCTTCGTAGAAAGGCAAAGTAGCGATACCACAACGAGTAGCAAAAGAAAATTTGGAAGAATAGACATCGGAAGTGTCTCCCACAGCACAAAGGGCACGGATATCTAAAGTAATTTCATATTCTGTAGATGAAGCCAAATGTCCATTGCAATCCAAAGCCAATTGAGCAGTATTCACCACTACATCATTCACTTGATAAGCAACATCATTTGTAGCTTTATTCTTTATCGTAGCGGATACTATCCACTGTTGCTCGTTGCCATTCGTACTCCAAGTGGTATAAATACTGTCATTTTCTTGAATATGATTGAATTGTACGTTCTTGACCTTATTTCTACAAGTAACTACAGGAGCCACCGAGATATCGTCAATAAACATACTACCGCCGGAATTTTTCTGTTCAGACTCTATCATCACATATACGGTACCGCTCATAGGAATGGTGAAGTAGTATTCGTAATATCTATCACCTTGAGTTTCCACAGGATAGTCATCTATATAATGGTTTACCGAATCAATAAAAGAAGCACCATCTAAGGAAGGCTTATCATTCACATAGATGCGGATACAATCGCCCGGTTTTGAGCCCTCGTAACGGCGGAACCAAAAATCGAGTTCATAGCTATTCGCTGCAGGGATATAAAGAGCAGGTAATGACAAAAGATATTTGCAACCGGCTGAAGAAGAAGGGGCATTAATACACTCTCCCGCTCTACCTAAATAATCATTGATTTGCCAACCATCAAAATAGCTCCAACCGGCTGTAGC
Organism: Paludibacteraceae bacterium; assembly: GCA_016292775.1. Lineage (GTDB taxonomy): Bacteria > Bacteroidota > Bacteroidia > Bacteroidales > Paludibacteraceae > Aphodosoma. The sequence continues at coordinate 19,368 of JAEDFN010000005.1, read as the reverse complement.
AGTACGCTTTGTATACCAACATTCCGGCAAAGAGGTTTTTCCGGAAAAATCTTCAAATAATGGAAGTTGTGAATATCCACAGGCTGTAATTGCCGATACAGGTAAACTCCATTCTGCAGTATCATTAGCTCCACAAACAGGTCGTACTCTGAATTGATATTCACTTTGCAAAGATAGATTGCTTACCACACAAGGATTTGAATTTACTATTGAATAAGAATATGTGTTATTATTCTTATTATAGCATTCTACTTGATAACTTGCAGCCGAACTCATGTCGTTCCAAGAAAGAGTAGCCGACACGGAGTCGATACTGCTAACCGAGAGATTTTCCACCCTCTTACATGTAGGCACTATAGATATTGTAATATCATCGATATTTACATAAGAGTTATTATCATGAGCAATACATAATCGCGTACCATTAATACTTTGTCTTTCGGAAGATAGATAGATACGCTTATTCATCCAAGTGTTTGTATTTTCAATAGGGATGATGTCGATAGACTCAAAAGTGCTGAAATTGGTATAATCGTCAATCAAACCGATACGAAGTGAGGTATTACTTTGTGGCGTTTTCACCATAAAATCTACCATCAAATCCTTACCATTGTAGTTTATAGGTTGAGATACGAAATAAGAATTGCTACTATTAACAGAGGTGAGTTTTACTGATTTTCCATAACTACCGTAATAAGTATCAGCATCCCAAATATTATTATTTGCGGAAACTACATCATTACAATTTAATACAGTATCGCACAAAGCATCAAAATTTTCAACTATCGGTAAAGAGGCATATTGGCAAAGAGTTTTAGTAAATATTGTATCAGAGGAAAACGAATTGCCATACTGTCCACAATCACATGAAGCATAGATATAATATTCGGTATTAGGTGTAAGATTAGTGATAGCAATGCTGTTTTGTGCGGAATTAAGGAGTGAAACAACAACCGTATTTTGAATGTTATTAATACTATTGACATAATAAACATTTATTATCTCCGGCGCATTACCATCATCATCCAAATTCCATTGTACATTAAAAGAATTATCTGTAATGCCGGAAACGAAAAGGTTTATAGGCTGTTGACAAGCGGGAGTTTCATAGAATTTTACGTCATCAATGTAATGATAACCGCCATCATAGTTTCCTGAATTATTACTTTCCGATACAAAGACGACACTCACCGACTGACCTGTATATTGGTTCAAGTCATAAGACTTTTTAGTCCACTCCATAATTTGAGTCAAGTTAGTATCGAGGGGAGTAGTGAGATATGTGCGTCCGCTATCGGTAGAGAGATAAACTTTTAGAGGGCCACCATAAGGGTTACACACATAAAAAGAGAGTTTGGAATTCGGTTTGGAAATTAATACCGAAGGGGAAATCAGTACACTTGTAGTGCCGATTTCAGAAACGTTAGAATTAAATCTCATGCAATAATTTCCGCTTTTTGCAGGGAAATAATCATAACATTGTACTACTTGCCATCGGTAGCTGTCGAAGGCGGCGGAACCACCGGAATTCGACCAGCCGGCAGGCAATATACCATTCTCAAAATTCTCGAAAAGGTACACATCAGTTTGTGCGTTTAATCTAAAACATAATAAAGAGAATAACACACATAATAAAAGATAACTTCTTTTCATATAAATAAATGTTTAATAATATAATGGATTGATTTATAAGGTACAACAAAGTTACAATAATACTGCAAACAGGGAGCAATAGAGAGCGAAAAAAACATATTTTCGGGAAGGATATATAATAATTTGAGTACTAAAAAGATATACAGATTTCGATGAACACGGAAAATAAGTTCGAAACAAAACGATTACACTAAAAAAAACATATTTTACAAAAAAAGTAAATCGGTCGATATGGAGAGGAACAAAAAAAGGGAAAAAAGAGGGGAAAAAGCAGAATATCATAAGGGTATACAATCAGGTAGTAATTAATATTATTTAACCGAGCAAAAATAACATTTAACCGAATAAGATAACATTGAGCGAATAAGATAACATTGAGCGAATGAGATAATGATAACCGAAGAAGATTTTATTGAGCGAAGAAGATATTATTTGGCAGAACAGATCTGATATAATATTTGGCAAAATAAAAAAGGGAGTACCAAAAGGCACTCCCTTTTTATGATAAAAAATCCTTTAGATTAATTGTTTTTTGCTTTAGCAACGATAGCTTTGAAAGCTTCAGGATGGTTCATAGCGAGGTCGGCAAGCACTTTACGGTTCATAGTGATACCGGCTTTATGAAGGGCACCCATCAATTGAGAGTAAGACATACCCTCAAGGCGAGCTGCAGCGTTGATACGTTGAATCCACAATGCGCGGAAATTACGTTTTTTGTTTTTACGGTCGCGATAAGCATATTGCAAACCTTTTTCCCATGTATTTTTAGCAACGGTCCACACATTACGGCGAGCACCAAAATAGCCACGGGTTAATTTTAAAATTCTTTTACGTTTTGCTCTAGAAGCAACGTGATTTACTGATCTTGGCATAATTTAATTTGTTTTAGAACGGGAGCGTTTCTCATCAGAAAACTTTACGGCTCACATTCGGTTAATCACTAATAGAAAAAATTTCTCGTCACTTAAAATTAAAAGTCATTACTTATCTCATACCGAGAAGAGACTTAACATTGTTTTGGTCTACTGTAGCAACGGTACCTGTATGAGTAAGGTTACGTTTTTGTTTAAGAGACTTTTTAGTCAAGATATGACTTTTAAACGCGTGTTTACGTTTAATTTTTCCTGTTCCGGTAAGGGCAAACCTCTTTTTGGCACCGGAATTAGTCTTAATTTTTGGCATCTGATAAAATATTTAATTATTAAAAAGTATGTTTACTTCTTTGTAGATTTAGGAGAAAGGATGATAATCATACGTTTTCCCTCCAAAACGGGTTTTGAATCCACTTTAGCGATAGCGTCCAAATCGGCGGCAAAACGGGCGAGCAGCTCTTCTCCTTGCTCTTTATACAATATGGAACGACCCTTAAAGAAGACGTATGCTTTTACTTTGCATCCCTCTTTAATAAATCCTTCGGCATGTTTCAGTTTAAAATTGTAATCATGATCATCGGTTTGAGGCCCGAATCTAATCTCCTTTACAACCATCTTAACAGACTTAGCCTTTATCTCCTTTTCACGCTTTTTTAATTGATACAAAAACTTTTGATAATCAATAATTCGGCATACAGGTGGCTCTGCATTAGGTGAAATTTCAACTAAGTCGAGCTCCATCTCTTCGGCAATACGCATTGCCTCGTCAAACGAGCATACTTTTGACTCTATATTTTCACCTACTAAACGAACCTCTTTTACTCCACGAATTTCGTGATTGACACGGTGGCGGTTCTCATCTTTTTTTAATACTTGCTTAGCTATAAGGCTTTCCTCCTAAAAAATGGTTTATAATTACTACTCTGCTCTTTTGAGCGTGCAAATTTACTACTTTTTCTTCACATCTACACACTTTTTTGAAAAATATTTTTCAAACATAGACAAACAACTTAATTATCAACACTTTAAATGCTATCAATTTATTATCTACTCTTGATTATTTCTTGTATTTACCCCTTGTTTTCTATTAAAAAAGATTGATAAAAGAGTGCTTTATTGAAAATTATTTGAGCATTAAACACTCTGCATAACAACAGATTAACTATTTTACAACAAAAATAAGGCAAAAAATTTTGGTATTTCAAAAAAAAGCAGTACCTTTGCGGTCGAAATGATGGGACAAAATAAAATGATGGTGCATTCGTCTAGTGGTCTAGGACGCCGGCCTCTCACGCCGGTAACTCGGGTTCGAATCCCGGACGCACTACAGAGGGGAGAGGATTTCGTGAGAAATAACTCCCTTTTGTTTTTATAGTGCTATCCTTCATCGATACATAATTGATACTTTCACTTTTTTTGATTGGCAACCCACTCATTCAGTGTTTTCAATATATCATTCCACACTTTTTCTTTTCCTATTTCATTAAGTATTTCGTGCCTCATTCCCGGATATAATTGGTATGTAACGTTGTTATACCCTACTTTTTTCATCGTTTCTGTGGCTTTTAAAAATTTTTTCGTACTTCCTATACAAGGGTCATCAGCACCGGAAATGAAAAAGACCGGCAATTCCTTATTCTCCATCTTCCAATGCTCCGTATCATAAGTTTCCAGCATCAACGCATAGAGGTTTTCAAATCCATTTGCCGTGAAAATAAAGTTACACAGTGTGTCGGCATCGTATTTCTTTACAACCTCAGTATCGGAGCACACCCAGGCATTAGGTGATGTTTCTCCTTTAAATTTCTTATTAAAAGAGCCGAAAGACATTTTTTGGAGTACTTCAGGGCGATAATGGTCGCCATATTTACGCGCATATTTCGCCGCTAATTTCTTACCTATAGCAGCACCGGAATTGTAACTTGGGCTACCACACACTATGAGGCCATTGATAAAATCGTCATACTGCTTTGTAAAAGAGCGCACCACCATCGAGCCCATACTATGACCTAATAAGAAAAAAGGCACTCCGGGGTATTGCTTCCTCATTATATCTCCTACCATTTTCACATCTTCTATCATCCCTTTATATCCGGCTTGATAAAAGAATCCCAAATCTTGTGATGATAATACCGAAGCGCCATGGCCTCTATGGTCGTGAATTACACACACATATCCATTTTGATTAAGAAAATCTATGAACGGATAGTACCTCTCTTTATGGTCACACATACCATGTACAAGTTGCACTACCGCCTTTATTTCAACACCTTGCGGAGGCGTTGAAATAGAGATACTTATCGGCAATGAATCCACTCCCGATGGTTTAAAAAATTCATTTCGCTCCGCTTTTAACATTTTTGGAAAAAATAATAACGTGAATAAAGATAAGGATACTATAATCCATTTAAAATAATTTGTTTTCATATCTATCGAGGTTTTATAGAGTTTATAAAAAATAAATAATTCGTATTTATATAGTGTATACTGCAATAATAGCAAATATGCACTGCAAACAAAAAATCAAAATTTTGCTCCACAAAGGTATGAATAAATATTTGATATACCAAATGTTATAGCAAAAATTAAACAAAACTCTTTGTCAATCCTTCAAATGCATATGTTGTATTATAAGAAAAATAAAAAGCCGGCAATTTACCTCTTTAAGATTAAAGACAAAAACGTATTTAAAACAAAAAGAAGAATAAAAAGCCGGCAATTTACCTCTTTGAGATTAAAGGGTATATTATTTTATAATTGAGAGTTGTACTAACAATATCATTTATTATAATGGCGGTAGAATTCGACTACAGATACGATGCCGTTTTTAAACACATCCAGGTCGAAATTCTCGTTTGGAGAGTGGATAGCATTACTTTCGAGGCCGAAGCCCATAAGGATGGTTTTCACGCCGAGCACTTGTTCGAAAGTAGAGATAATAGGGATACTACCGCCACGGCGAGCAGCGATAGGTTTTTTACCAAAGCCTATTTCAAATCCGGCTTCGGCAGCCTTATACGCAGGCAAATCAATAGGACATAAGTAACCCTGACCGCCGTGCATAGGTGTTACCTCTACGCGAACGCTTTTCGGTGCTATAGACTGAATATAATCGACAAAAGCTTGAGAAATTTTGTGGTGATCTTGGTTGGCAACGAGTCGACAAGAGACTTTTGCATATGCTTTTGAAGGCAACACCGTTTTAGAACCTTCGCCGGTATATCCGCCCCAAATGCCGCAAATGTCGAAAGAAGGGCGGCAGCTGTTACGCTCTAATGTAGAATACCCCTCTTCTCCAAATAGATCTTGCACATTGATAGCCGCTTTGTATTTCTCCAAATCGAAAGGGATGTCGGCTATCATTTTTCGCTCTTCTGCCGTCAATTCCACAACATCATCATAAAAACCCGGAATAGTTATTCTGCCGTGTTTATCAACTACTGTCGACAACATATTACATAACGTATTGATAGGATTTGCAACAGCACCACCGAAATGTCCGGAATGCAAATCTCTATTAGGACCGGTAACTTCTATTTGCCAATAAGCCAGACCGCGCAAACCGGTAGTAATAGATGGAGTATCTTTGCCTATCATACTGGTATCGGATACGAGGATGATATCGCTTTTGAGCATCTCTTTATTCTCTTTACAGAAATCCTCTAATGAAGGCGACCCAATCTCTTCTTCACCCTCAAAGATAAACTTCACATTACATTTTAATTCGTTTTGAGCAACGAGGTATTCAAAAGCTTTCACCTGCACCATTGCTTGACCTTTATCGTCATCAGCACCGCGTGCAAACAAGTGATTATCACGGATATCGGCTTCAAATGGATTTGATTTCCACTCCTCAAACGGCTCGGCAGGCATCACATCGTAATGCGAGTAGACGAGCACTGTAGGGAAATCCGGGTTAACCATTTTTTGTGCAAAGACTATAGGATTTCCTTTTGTTTTCATCACTTTGGCGGTATCAGCACCTGCAGCGAGGAGCAGTTCCACCCATCTTTCCGCGCATTTTACCATCTCAGCCGCATTCTCCGGCTTTGCTGATATGGATTCTATTCTGATTAATGAATTCCACTCTTCAATAAAGCGGTTAAAATTTTTGTCGATATATTCTCTGATTTCCATAGTATATAATATTTTTTAATTTTCGAATAATAATGATAATGAAATACGTTTTCGAGATAAATCTACGTCAATTATTTTTACTTTAATATGTTGATTTACAGACACAACATCTAAAGGGGAAGCGATTCGCTTATTGCTCATCTGCGACACATGTAATAGTCCGTTCTCCTTGATGCCGATATTGACAAAAGCTCCGAATTGAGTAACATTGGTAACGATACCATCTACCACCATATTTGGTTTAATATCGTCAATGGTTTTGATATTCGGGTCGAACCCCCACTGCTCCACCCCAACACGAGGGTCTCTACCCGGCTTTTCCAATTCGGCAACAATATCTGTTAAAGTAGGCATACCCACGGAGTCGGACAAATATTTATTCAAGTCGATATTACTTAATACCTTTTTATTGCCAATCAAATCCCTCACATTCAGATTATTATCTGTAGCCATCAGCTCTACTAATTTATATCTTTCTGGATGGACGGCAGAGTTGTCGAGTGGGTTATCGGAATTTGCAACGCGGAGGAATCCCGCACACTGTTCAAAAGATTTCGGGCCCATTTTCGGCACTTTAAGCAGGGCTTTTCTATTAGGGAAAGCACCGTTTTCCGCTCTATAATCCACTATGTTTTTTGCCAATTGAGGTCCTATTCCGGATACGTAAGTAAGCAGTTGTTTTGAAGCATTATTCACCTCAACGCCAACGGCATTTACGCACGAAACAACGGTATTATCCAATGCATTCTGCAATTTATTTTGATTTACATCGTGCTGATACTGCCCCACTCCGATGCTTTTAGGTTCTATTTTAACGAGTTCGGCAAGGGGATCCATAAGGCGACGACCGATAGAGACGGCGCCACGCACTGTTACGTCATAATCCGGAAATTCTTCTCTTGCCACAGCGGAAGCCGAATAGATACTCGCTCCGCTTTCACTAACCACAAAAGCCTGAATATCGGTATTAAAGCGCAGTTTTTGTATAAACTCTTCGGTTTCTCTTCCGGCAGTACCATTTCCTATTGCTATGGCCTCTATCTTGTATTGCTCAACAAGGGTAGTGATTTTTTTTGCTGCCAATGCCCGCTCATTTTTCGGAGGGTGAGGATAGATAGTATCGTTATGAAGCAGATTTCCCTGAGCATCAAGGCATACAACCTTACATCCGGTACGAAATCCCGGGTCGATACCCATAGTTCTTTTTTGTCCTAACGGTGAAGAGAGGAGCAGCTGTCTCAGATTCGAAGAGAATATTTTTATAGCCTCATCATCGGCCTTTTCTTTACTTGCCGCTGCAAACTCATTCTCTATACTCGGCTTTAATAACCTTTTATAAGCATCAACAATAGCCTCGGAGATGATATCATGATTTATTTGATTATTAGATTTAAGAAAAATACGCTCCAAACGAGCTACGGCTTTCTCTTTATCGACATCGATAGATACTTTAAGGAGTTTTTCATCTTCACCGCGACGCATTGCAAGAAGTGCATGTGACGGGCAACTGCTCAGCCTATATTCTTTATCGAAATAATTACTGTAATTATCTGCATCAACCTCTTTTCCTTTTGCCACCTTACAAGAGATAACGGCGTAGTTCTCGAACTGAGCACGGATAGCATTTCGAGCGGAAATGCTCTCATTAACCCACTCTGCAATAATATCTTGTGCCCCTTCAATGGCTTTTTCGGGAGATTCTATTTTGTCGTTGACATAGTTTATCGCTACGCGGCGAGCATCTACTTTCCCGCTCATTATTGTTTTTGCAAGAGGCTCAAGCCCCGCCTCTTTGGCTATAGTGGCTTTGGTTCGCTTTTTCTGTTTGAAAGGCAAATATATATCTTCTATTTCCGTTATCGACCAATTATCTTGTAAGCTTTTTGCAATATCATCAGTCATCATTCCAAGTTCGGAAATAGTATCAAAAACAAATTGTCGCCTTTGTTCCACTTCAGTAAGTCGGTTATACTCCTGCTGAATTTCCTCGATTTTCACCTCGTTGAGGGCTCCGGTACGCTCTTTTCTATAACGGGCAATAAAAGGGATTGTAGCCCCCTCTCCAAGCATGTCCAGTACATTTTGAACGACCCCCGAAGATACCATCGTTACTTGTGAAATAATATCTATTTTATTCATTTACAAATATATAATTAAGCTATCAGCACTACTTCTCCGCTATGAATACTGTGCCCTATAATAATCTACAAATATAGTAAAAAGTATATTAACGACAAAACAACAAAAAACATAAAATTCAATCTTCCTTGTAGAATACTAACAAATACGCGTCGGTACAATATTTTCGGCACGAACGCAAAAAAAACTGTGTTATAATACAATCATTATAACACAGTCGCTGATTTTTAGATTATAGATTTCCTATTGTCTAACTTAACTATTATTTTATTTGTAGAAACTTTTCAATTATATAACGCTTATACTACTTTCTTATTGTGTATAAAGAAATAAAAAGTACGAACTACATCAACAATAATTAAAACGAGAGAGGTGCTTAATAGAATAAACAGCCAATCTGTAAGATTCAAAGGGGCTACATTAAATAGCGGACCGACGAAATTAATTATCACAATCTGGCCCGTCAAAATCACTGCAACGATTAATGCAAACCATTTACTAAAAGTGAGTTTAAACATGTTCTGCCCTTTGAATATAGCAAAGATATCCAATAGGAGACTTCGTCCGGAGCGGAAATATTTAGCATTAAAAAGATTCCAAAATTGCAACATCACGAAAGTGGTAAAGAAGAACCCTGCCTCATAAGCACTAAGATGAGCTTTAGATTTTGAGAAATCAAAGAGTCCTAAAAAGAAGTCCTTAATATTAGTTTTACACAACAAATCATAAACTCCGACATTTTCGGTGACATCGTTATGCCAAAGGAATTGCCACAAGCACAATAATATCACGGTGAATAACAAACCGAAACAAAGGATATTTCCGAGCATACTTCTATCTATGATATGACTTTTCGGGTTACGAGGTTTATCATTCATCACTCTTTTATCGGCAGGTAAAGATGATAGAGCCATAGCGGCAAAAGTATCCATAATCAGGTTTACCCACAGCATCTGCGTAACGGTGAGAGGGGAATCAATGCCGAGCGAAGCCCCCAACATCACAATCAAGCAAGCAGATACATTTATAGTCATTTGAAAAAGTATAAACCTTTTGATATTCATGTATAAAGAGCGTCCCCAAAGGATAGCTTTATTTATACTTGAGAATGAATTATCAAGGATAGTAATTGCGCTTGCTTCTTTTGCGCGAGCGGTACCATCGCCCATAGAGAGTCCGATTTGAGCTTTACTCAAAGCGGGGGCATCGTTAGTGCCATCACCGGTCACCGCCACCACTTCCCCCGCCTCTTGGAGTAGCATTACGAGGCGAGCTTTATCGTCAGGACGAGCACGAGAGAGAATGGAAAATTCCGGATTTCGTACCAGAGCAAGGGCATCATCATGACTCATTTCGGCAAATTCCGGTCCCGTAATCCTTTGAGGCTCTTCATTCTTACCAATAAGGCCTATCTCACGTCCTATCTCGTTGGCAGTACCGGGGGTATCGCCCGTAACAATAATGACTCTTACCCCGGCATGGTTTCGGCAGGTATCAATAGCCTCTACAACATCATCTCTAATAGGATCGGCAATACCGACTACACCGAGGAATATCAGTTTTGACCCCTCCTTATCCATATCTTGATAGGCGAAACCAAGAGTACGGAAAGCTCTATTCTGGTAAGATGCCAATTCATCCATCACTACGTTGATAGGCATTCCTCCAGAGAGCTCATCGCACATCTTCATCAGCAATTCAGGAGCCCCTTTTACAAAACGCAAAGTGCGTCCGTCATCCAATTTCACTATCGACTCCATATATTTTCGTTCGGTAGAGAAAGGCACCTGACTTATAATAGTTGTTTTATTACGTATTTCGTAGTAGTCAACATTCTGATTTTTAAGCCATATCAGCATAGCTCCTTCCGTAGGATTACCAAGAGCCATTACCTTACCATTCTTATCTGTAGTCAATTCGGCAGAAGAATTGACAGCCATATTCATTTTCACCAAATATTCGTCATCTTCACCTCCACAAAATTTGGTATTGACAACAGTCATCTCATTTTTCGTGAGCGTACCCGTTTTATCAGTACATATTACAGTAGCCGCACCCATTGTTTCGCAAGCATGGAGTTTACGCACCAAGTTATTCTCCTTCATCATTCTGCGCATACTCATCGCCAAACTGAGGGTAACACTCATAGGCAATCCTTCGGGAACCGCTACTACAATAAGTGTAACGGCTATCATTATAGAATTGAGTACATACTCTACTATCTCAAGTACATCGGTATTATTTGCGTTATTACCATCGAAATAGAAGAAGAATAACATTCGCCCCGCAATGATAATGATAGCGATAATCAGACTGACTTTTGATATAAAATCGGCGAGACGATTAAGCTGACGGTTTAAAGGGGTAACTACTTTAGTGCCATCATGCTCAATAGCAAAACCTTTTGCCTCAACGGTATCTACACCTACTGCAGTAACACGATATAGGGCGGTACCTTCGATAACTATAGAGCTACGCAAAAGAAAATTGGTAGGATATGTGGCATCTTTTTTAAAATCGGCCTCATTCTCCGATTTCTTCACATGAGGTTCTCCGGTAAAGTTCGACTCATCGACACGTAAAGTAATAGTCTCCAACAAGATGCCATCAGCAGGCACTTCGTCTCCACTCTCGAGTTTCACAATATCACCTACTACTACATCTTGACGCTTGATATTATACATATGAGGATTCCCGCCCTCTTCACTACGACGGAACACTTTAACGGGGGCATCATCTTTTACCTTATTAAGTACTTCAAACTCTTTGCCGGCTTTAACTTCAAAAATAAAACCCACTCCGGTGGCAAGCAAAAGTGCTACCAATACCCCTATCGGCTCAAAAAGCACCTCTATAGTGTGACCTTGAAAAATGAGTTCGTATACCGAAACACATACCGACAGAAAGAATACTACAAGAAGCACTATTATTATCGGATCTTTAAACTTCTCGAGATATGCTTTCCAAAGCGGCTCCTTCTCAGGCGGCGGAATGATATTCTTTCCTGCCCCTTGGCGTACTGCTTCAGAATCATTAAATAATGCTTGATTGTATAAATCTCTTTTCATATTATAAATTTTCATTAAATAAATCTCTTTTCATATTATAAATTTTCGAGCACAAAGGTATTGCTCTTCTTTAAAAGAAAAAAGTAAAATCCAATAGTTTGGATTTTACTTCAACCTTCTCCATAAATCACTATCTATCAGTGGTATACAACTTTCTTTTTCCCACTTTTTAAAAAGTGATATATCCGCATTTATATTATATGTTTTATATTCGGAATCGTAATTTATCTTAAAACTATCACAAATACCACCTTCATTTAATTCATCAAAAGCGGAATTGATATAACTTTTCAAACTGGAGCGATGCTTTATTATCTGCTTAATATAGTCGAGAAACTTGTCGCTATAAATATCTTTTGTAGATAGTGCGGAATAAATTACTATAATATTATGTAGCAATATAGCCTGTTTGCAATTCCGGTTCTCCAAATCCGAAAGCAGCAAATTCATGTCAAAAACGCCCTGCGATTGATATAACGAGGCATCTATATTCTGCAAAAAATCATAAGCATCGTTAAATAAATTTGACGCGACTCCCGACTTGCCATATTTTAAAATCAAAAAATAGAGCGTGCACGACTGTGGGAAAGACTTGAATACTACTTGTTCTCTATTTATATTCTTAAAAAAGAGTTGATTATTTTTACCTATTTCCATTTCTCCCAACATCTTGCATTTTTCGCTAAGATACTCATAAAGAAACTTATAATACCCGTCGACGGATATCGATAAATCGGGCTTTACCATCAACGATAAGAAAGCGGATATTCTTTTCTTAACATCCTTATCTAACGAAATCACCAAGAAATCGGAATTGGTATATAGATTTCCAAAATCATTCAACAAATCCCCCGATTTTATTTTCAACAAAAAGAAAGTGCTATACTCAATCTTATCGGGTACGATTTTATAACGCAACAAAAGAGTATTATAAAAAGATGTAAGATTTATATTTTCGAAATTTAAAATAGCATCTTTTATATCAACACGTTTATCAATAGGGGTAATAAATTGAAGTGAATGCTTCAACGCCAAAGAGTTGTGATTTGCATTTTCAATATTCGTCCAAAACGACTCAATCTTCTTTATTTCGGAAGGGAGATAAAAGAGTTTAATACCTGCTTTTGCCAACTCATTTTCAAGGAACAGCCGTTCGTAATCGTTATCAAAAAACTCGTGAGCATTAGCATCATACGTTTTTTCGACAAAGGCCAATTGAGAAGTAGAGCAATCGGAATTTGCATCATCGATAGAGATTATTGTAGACCACGAAGAGAATTCCGGCAAAAGAGCCATTCTAATGGCAGTAAGCAAAATATTTTCCTTTATATCGATATCATTATCAGTGCACACAATATTTTCAAAAACGGCTACTATACGAGCAATAATCTCTCTATCAAGTTGTTTTAACACTGCTATTGCTTGCGACAACGAAATATAATGAATCATCTCCACGTCGTCAGCCTGAATATCGAATTCTTTTTCGAGCAGTGAGAGCACATTGACTTCATTGCAATGAAAGAGGTTGTCGATTTTAACCAATTCCATAGCAATTTTCAAGAATGCCCGCTTTTGAATAGGCGTTAATATGATATTTGCAAACTCACTCATAAAAAAAAGCGTTATGAACACTGGGCTCATAACGCAAAGTATAATAATTATTTAATCATATCAATAATACAATCAAGAGCCTCGTCGATACCATTCGGATACTTACCGCCGGCAGTAGCCATAAATGCTTGACCGCCACCGCCACCTTGAATGAATTTAGCTGCTTTACGCACCATATTACCTGCATTAAATCCGGCATCTATCATAGGCTGACTGATAAAGATTGTAATAGAAGGTTTGCCTTCATAAACATTTCCTATAACGAACAAGAATTTGACATCGGCAAATTTTCCACGGAAGAAAGGAATGATATTCTTATAAGTATCAGGGTCTTCGGTTCCGGTAAATCGTATTACCTTAACACCGTTAATATCTTCGGCGCGCTCGAGCATAGAGTTACGAAGTGTTATTGCTCTCTCTTGCATAAAGTCTTCTATACGTTTACGGAGAGATGCACTTTCATCCATACTCTTCTTGATAGCGGAAATGACGTCAGGAGTGTTATTAAACAACTCTTTAACAGAGGCTTGCATATCTTGCAAATTTTCCACAAAGAGCTCTGCCGAAAAGGCTGTAACAGCTTCAATACGGCGGATACCTGCAGCGATAGAACTCTCGGAAACTATTTTAAAGAACCCTATAGAACCGGTAGCTTTGGCATGAGTACCGCCACACAATTCCACGGATTGTCCATAGCGAATTACACGAACAAAATCGCCATATTTCTCACCAAAGAGCGCCATAGCACCCATTTTTTTAGCTTCTGAAATAGGCACGTTTCTACTCTCTTCGAGAGTGATATTTTCTCGTATCAATTTATTCACTTCGCGTTCTACCTGACGTATCTCTTCCGGGGTGAGTTTTTGGAAGTGAGAGAAGTCGAAACGGAGTGTTTCGGGACTTACATACGATCCTTTTTGCTCTACATGTGTACCGAGCATATTTCTGAGCACCATATGTAAGAGGTGTGTTGCAGTATGATTTGCCTCTGTGGCTCTACGTTTCTCGACATTTACTTTTGCCAAGAAAATCGCATTCACATCTTTTGGCAACTCTTTTGCGATATGTACGGGTAAGTTATTCTCTTTTTTAGTGTCAATAATGTCGATACTATCACCTACTTCGGAAATCAGCCAACCTCTATCGCCCACTTGACCACCCATTTCGGCATAGAAAGGTGTGTTAGAGAGCACTATTTGATAAAACTCTTTACCTTTTTGAGCGAGTTTACGATATCTAACGATACGCGTTTCGGTTTGCAATTCATCATAACCAACAAAATGTGACTCTTCATCGCAGAGCACTACCCAATCGCCGGTTTCAACAGAAGCGGCATTACGTGCACGGTCTTTCTGCTTCTTCATTTCCGTATTGAAATCATCGGCATTTACCGAAAGATTATTCTCTTTAAGAATGAGTTCCGTAAGGTCGTAAGGGAAGCCGTAAGTATCATAAAGCACGAAGGCATCAACGCCGGAAATTTCTTTAGCACCGGCGTTTTTGGCATCTGCCATCACCTTATCCAAAAGGCGAATACCGGTGTCGAGAGTACGTAAGAATGAATCCTCCTCCTCTTTTACCACCTTGACAATCAACGACTCTTGCTGAGCCAATTCCGGATAAGCCTCTCCCATATTCTCTATAAGGGCAGGGATAAGTTTATAAAGGAAAGCCTCTTTTTGATTTAAGAAAGTATACCCATATCGTACGGCACGGCGCAAGATACGGCGGATAACATAACCGGCTTTTGCATTTGACGGCAATTGACCATCGGTAATAGCAAAAGCGATAGTACGAATATGGTCGGCAATAACGCGCATTGCCACATCAACTTTTTCATCTTGTCCGTATTTGGAATTGCAAATGTTACCAACAGCATCGATAAGCGGAGTAAAGACGTCGGTATCGTAATTGGATGTCTTACCTTGCACAGCCATACAAAGGCGCTCAAAACCCATTCCGGTATCGATAACCTTATTAGGCAGAGGTTCTAATGAGCCATCAGCCTTACGATTATATTGCATAAATACGTTATTCCATATCTCTATTACTTGCGGATTATCACCATTTACGAGTAATTTTCCGTCAATCTTTGCGCGTTCGGCATCCGGGCGTAAATCGATATGTATTTCCGAGCAAGGACCACAAGGACCCGTATCTCCCATTTCCCAGAAATTATCGTGCTTATTACCATTAATAATACGGTTTTTATCAATATATTGCTCCCAAATACCGGCTGCCTCATCGTCTCTTTGCAGCCCCTCGGCGGGAGCCCCTTCGAATACGGTAACGTAAAGCCTGTCTTTATCTAATTTCAGAACTTCAGTAAGATACTCCCACGCCCAAGCAATAGCCTCTTTCTTAAAATAGTCGCCAAAACTCCAGTTTCCAAGCATCTCAAACATCGTATGGTGGTAAGTATCATGGCCCACCTCCTCCAAATCATTATGCTTGCCGCTTACCCTGAGGCATTTTTGAGCATCGGCAACACGTGGATATTTTATAGGATCATTACCCAAAATGATATTCTTAAATTGGTTCATTCCTGCATTGGTGAACATAAGTGTAGGGTCGTCCTTTATCACCATTGGTGCGGAAGGTACGATATGGTGATTTTTTGATTTGAAAAAATCTAAAAAAGATTGTCTTATTTCTTTAGAAGTCATCTGAATTTACTTTTTTTATTTCAACTTGCAAAGGTAATTATTTTTATAAAATCATACAATATATATATCGTGTTTTTTTACCAACGTTCAAATTATTTCACCTCATACTTATTGTATTATTTTGCCGGTTAAAAAATTTGTTTTACCTTTGCACCGTTTTTAATAGGTCTATTAAATAAAGTTATTAATATGTTACCACAGCAACAAGATATTATATATAATCTGGGAATAGACATAGGGTCTACTACAATCAAAGCTATTATTATAGACGCGGATAAGCAGGTATTATTCAAGGAATACAGACGTCATAATGCAGATATTGTCACATCCGGAAGGCTAATATTAAACAAGATTTTAGAATCATTCGACGGATGTAAATTCAGAGTAACATTAACCGGGTCGGTAGGAATGGGGTATGCCGAGAGACTTGGATATAGATTTGTACAAGAGGTTATTGCTGCAGTAGAAGTAATACATCAAAAATATCCTGATGTGCACACCCTTATAGATATGGGAGGAGAAGATAGTAAGATGATATTTTTTGAAGATGGAAAAATACCGGACATACGCATGAACGGCAGTTGTGCCGGTGGCACGGGAGCCTTCATCGACCAAACAGCATTATTACTAAACACTACCACTCAAGTACTTGACACATTAGCATCTAATGCCGACACAATCTATCCTATTGCATCGAGATGCGGAGTATTTTCAAAGACCGACATACAAAACCTGATAAGTAGAGGTGCCGGCAAAAACAACATTGCCGCATCTATGTTCCATGCCGTTGCCCTACAAGTAATTGCCTCTCTATCAAGAGGAATGGATATTAAACAAAAAGTATTCTTTTGTGGGGGACCCTTTGCATATCTGCCGGAGTTGAAAAAACATTTCGAAAAAGTACTCGATATCAAAGAGGAAGATACTATTTTACCCGAAGCTCCACAATTTATCCCGGCACTCGGTTGTGCGCTACTATCTATGCAAAACGAACAGGTAGTCGACAGTTCTCAACTCTATTATGCACTCCATTTTAACGACATAAAATTATACACAAAAAACACACTGCCACCGCTTTTTAATACTAAAGAGGAATATGATTATTGGAAAGAAAATCAACAGATAAAAAAAATTCCTACCTCTACACCTACAGATACCGACAGATATTTTCTTGGAATTGACTCCGGATCAACGACAACGAAAATTATTATCATCAACGATAAGAAAGAGATTATTTACAGCAGTTACAATCACAATAACGGAGATAGCTACAACACCTTTAAAAATGCGATAGACCAAATACCGAAAAATATTAAATCGCTGAAAATAAGCGGCAGTTGCGTTACCGGCTATGGAGAAAACCTACTTAAAGCCGCATACGATTTGGATTACAACATTGTAGAAACTATGGCTCACTTCACTGCAGCGAGAGAAATAAATCCGGAAGTGAGTTTTATTTTAGACATTGGAGGTCAAGATATGAAGGCCATCTTTGTAGAAAACGGGTCAATAAAACGCATAGAGATAAACGAAGCCTGTTCCTCGGGGTGTGGCTCTTTCATAGAGACCTTTGCAAATATTTTAGGTATAAAAGTGGCGGACTTTGCCTACAAGGCATGCAGTGCCGATCACCCTTATGATTTAGGTACCAGATGTACGGTATTTATGAATTCTAAAGTAAAACAAGCGATGCGCGAAGGCGCTCAAATAGAAGATATTGCTGCCGGATTGAGCATCTCGGTTATAAAAAACTGCTTGTATAAAATGCTGAAACTCCATAATATATCGGAGTTGGGAAAGAATATCATAGTACAAGGAGGTACATTCAGAAACAGCAGCGTTATCCGCGCATTGGAGATGGAAACAAAAAGCAACGTTCAAATTTCCGATATTCCCGAATTAATGGGCGCTTACGGAGCTGCCATCTACGCACGAAATAAAACTATCAACCATGAATAAAGAACGTATACTGAGTAGCTTTGCGGAAAACGACTATACCAGTGATGTGTTTTCTTGCAACGGATGTAACAATAAATGCACGATAAAGAGCTATAAATTCAGCAATGGGAACGAGTATTATACCGGTAACAATTGCGAGAAAATTTATTCTAACAAAAGCGAAAGCACATACACGGGCGAGAATATTTTTGCCATAAAAAATCGCCTCTTATTCAATAGGAAAAGCATTACCGACAGTGCCGTTTCTATTGGAATACCTCGCGCTTTAGGAATGTACGAAGAGTATCCTTTTTGGCATACACTATTTACTGAATGTGGAATAAGAGTAATTTTATCAGACATTTCATCCAACAATCTATACAATAGCGGCATCAATTCTATCATGGCAGACAACATCTGCTTCCCAGCAAAATTAATGCACGGACATATAATAAACTTGGCGGAGAAAAAGGTAGATAGAATTTTTTACCCTTACACTATTTTTGAAAAGAAAGAGGATAAAGCCACCGGCAACAGCTTTAATTGCCCTATAGTGAGCGGCTACTCCGACGTAATTCGCAGTGCAATAAACCCGGAGCGCAAATACGGAATACCCTTCGATAGCCCCGTAATCAATTTCAACGACACTTCCCTACTAAAAAATAGTTGTACACAATACTTGCTCTCTTTAGGGATAAAGAAAAAAAACATCACTACAGCGCTGGAAAAAGCGTTATCAGAGATGGAATCATTCCACAAAGAGCTATCGGAAAGGAACGAAAAAATATTGGAAAAAGCCACTGCCGAGGGACGAATGGTAATAATGATGGCATGCCGCCCGTATCATATCGACCAGCTTATCGAGCATAAATTATCGTACGCAATAAGTAAAATGGGAGTAGACATTATTTCTGAAAATATAAGTCGTCCATTCAGCGACTCCATTTTTGAGAAAATAAATGCCTTAAGTCAGTGGTCATATCCAAACAGAATATTCAAAGTCGCATCTTTTGTGGGGAATTGGCCTCATAACAACCTCCATTTTGTACAGCTGACATCCTTTGGCTGCGGTCCGGATGCATTTATTATCGACGAGGTAAAAAGCATATTATCACACTATAATAAGAACGTCACTCTACTAAAAATCGATGACGTCAACAATATTGGGTCGCTTAGATTAAGAATCCGCTCTCTGATAGAGAGTATTGACACAAAAAAGGAGATAGCGGATAATGAAAAGGAATTTCAGAAAACAAAAATCTTCGATATAGAAGATCGAAGACG
>JAEDFN010000034.1 GCA_016292775.1 Paludibacteraceae bacterium | reverse complement strand
GTCGCCGCCACTTTTCAAGGAGAACCCCCTTACCGAGGTTCTCCTTTTTTTTATTGCCCCATCCCACTCCCATCCTATTCCTTAATTTCCGGATTGTTAACGTACTTTTGTTTTGATTAAATAGATTTCATTTATTATTTGTTTATATCGTTTTTTATATTACCTTTGTATTTCGCTTTTCACTATTATACTATAACTATTAATTATTGCTTTTGATATGCCGTCTACAAAAAATTTACTTGTTCGAATAGCAACCTTAGATTCTTTACTTTCAAATAGATATCATAATTATTCGTTGAATGATTTAACAGATAAGGTTAATGAAAAACTTTCAGAAATTGAATGTCCACCCGTAACTCGTCGCACCATCGAGTATGATATTGATTTTTTAGAATCTGCCCCTTTTTATGTTGAAATAGAGAAATATAGAAGTGATTATTATATGTCTAACGGAAAGATTACCGTAAAAAAATGTCTTCGATATAAGCAAAATGGGTTCTCTATTTTTAATCACACTCTTTCTTCAGATGAAAAATATGTTCTTACCGAAGCCCTCTCATATCTTGGTCAGTTTGATGGCCTACCGAATTTTGAGTCCTTAGAAGCCTTGAAAATCAAGTACGATGATAAGCCGATAAAGAAGATTATGTTACTTGAAAAAAATGAATTAGACCAAACTACGCATTTTGCCGTTTTATTTACCGCTATTTCACAACAGCAGGTTATTACACTCACTTATAAGGCTTTTAATCGCACGTCAACTACAAAATATATTCTACACCCTTATTTGCTAAAAGAGTATAATCGTAGATGGTACTTGCTTGCTCTTACTGATGATTCTCACGAAATTAAAGTCTTTGCTTTAGATAGAATTGTTAATATAGATATCTGTAATAAAAACTATTTCGTTTCTGATGAAGATATCCTCGAATATTTTGATGATATAGTAGGTGTTGCTAACTATACGGAAGAAGAAGTTCTTGAAATATTATTCTGGGTTAGCGATAAAGACGTTCAGTATATTCGTACTCGACCTATTCATGCATCTCAAATCTTTTTCCATTCCGCTAAAGAAAATAAACTTCGGCAGCTCTATCCGCAACTCGAAGGAGGTTCTTTTTTCTCTATTAATTGCAAAAAAAACTATGAATTAATTCAAGAATTAACTTCGTACGGCTCTAATCTTGTAGTCCTCTCTCCTCAATATATTGTGGATGAGGTGATTAATTATATTGATAATATGAATGAAAAATATTCTTTTTTACGAAAATAGATTTCGTAATGGGGTCATAACTTTGTACCCGAATCAAGGAAACTGTTTTTGCATATTCTTTTTATCTTAGTAATATATTTGTTGTGAAACATAATATAATTAATTGCAGACCATTAAAACAAAGATTTACATTCAATTATAATTGATTTTTCTTTGATTCACTATGAATTATTTTATAAATAGCGCAGATAAATTCTGCGCTTATTTTTTTTTCATTCGCCTCTTTAGTTATGTTTTCTATCACTTTTGCAAACCTATCTTCCTGGTGTATAGCCATATTATGCTCTTTTTTGTATCGCCCGATTTTTTCCGAAATACGCATCCTTTCCGCTAATTTATCCACTATTTCTATATCAATCATGTCGATACGTTCTCTCAAAATTTCAATTTCTTCTTTTGCTTTCATATTGTATTCGATATTATTTATATCAACTTCTTTTTCAATTACAAAGGTACTATTTTATTGAGAAATATTTCTGTTTTTTCCACTCTTTTTACGAGTAATTATCCCTATTCTTATTTGATGTATGGCGATAAATTATTAACTTTGCAGTAATGTAATTACCAATAATACTCATTGAATAATAGACTTTTACGAATTTAAAACGATTTTTTTATTCTAAATAATGAAGTTGTGTATAGCGGAAAAGCCCTCGGTAGCGCGAGATATTGCTGCTGTTGTGGGTGCGGATAGTCGTAAGAACGGATACTTTGAGGGAGGAGGCTTTCAAGTAACATGGACGTATGGTCATCTCTGTACTTTACAAGAGCCTGCCGATTATTCCCCTGCTTGGAAGTTCTGGTCGATAGCTTCATTACCTATTATACCTCAGCCTTTTAGAATAAAATTGATTGATGTAGATTCTTATAAAAATCAATTTTCAATAATAGAAAAATTGATAGCTGATGCCGATGAGGTAATCAATTGCGGAGATGCGGGTCAAGAGGGAGAATTGATTCAAAGATGGGTTATGCATAAGGCTAAATGTAAATGTCCCGTAAAGCGCCTTTGGATTTCTTCGTTGACGGAAGAGGCTATAAAAGAGGGCTTTAACTCCTTGCGTCCCTCTTCCGATTTCGACACTCTTTACCAAGCCGGTCTCGCCCGTGCTATCGGAGATTGGTTGCTCGGAATGAATGCCACACGTATATATACCTTGCGTTGCTCTTCATCTGCAGCTTCCGTTCTCTCTATCGGTAGGGTTCAAACTCCTACTTTAGCTATCATCGTAAATCGTTTTAAGGAAATTCAAAATTTCTCCCCTTCTCCGTTTTGGGAATTGAAAACCGTTTATCGTAACGTTACTTTTAATGCTCTTAAAGGGAAGTTTGATTCTGAGATAGATGCTGAAAATTCCCTCAATATCATAAAAAGTCATCCCCTGTCGATAAAATCGATTTCAGAGAAAAAAGGGGTGGAATATCCTCCTAAACTCTTTGACCTCACCTCTTTACAAGTGGAGTGTAATAAGAAATTTGCTTTCTCTGCCGATGACACTTTAAAGATAATTCAATCATTATATGAGAAGAAATTCACTACCTATCCTCGTGTCGATACCACTTATTTAAGTGACGATATATATCCGAAAATTCCCGGTATTTTAAAAGGCTTAAATGGATATGAATCACTGACACAGCCGGTTTTGAATGCAAAAATACCTAAATCCAAAAAAGTTTTCGATAATAGTAAGGTTACCGATCACCATGCTATTATTCCTACAGGTCAGCAAAAAGGCATTCTCACCGAGTCTGAAAATAAAGTGTATAATTTGGTGGTATTGCATTTTATTGCAAATTTCTACCCCGAAGCTAAAGTGCTAACTACTACTGTTTTGGCAGATGTAAACGGAGTTGAATTTAAAGCTGCCGGAAAGCAAATTCAATCTCCGGGATGGAGAGTTCTGTTCAGTAATTCTAACGCCGAAAATGTTACGGATTACAACCCCAAAGATGATGCCGAGCCGAATAAAGAGCAAGTATTACCCCATTTTGTTGAGGGCGAATCAGGACCTCATGCACCCGAAGTGTTGCAAAAATATACCACTCCGCCTAAATATTTTACCGAAGCTACCCTTTTGCGAGCAATGGAAACTGCGGGTAAATTTGTTGATAACGAAGAACTTAGAGATGCTCTAAAAGAAAATGGAATCGGGCGACCTTCTACTCGTGCTGCTATTATTGAAACCCTTTTTAAGCGGAATTATATCATCAAAGAAAAGAAAAATCTTATCCCTACTTCCAGAGGTATAGAGCTCGTGGAGATGATTAATTACGACCTATTAAAAAGTGCGGAATTAACAGGTCAGTGGGAGAGAAAATTAAGAGATATAGAAAAAGGTAATTATCTGGCAGATAATTTTATCGGAGAATTAAAATCAATGGTTGTTGATTTGGTTAATCAAGTAAAGTCGGATAATACGTTGAAAATGATATCTATAGTTAATGATACCGATGCAAAAACTAAAGCTAAATCAAAATCCGCAAGAAACTCTCAACCCGCAAGAAACTCTCAACCCGGAAGCAAAACTCAACCCGCAATCAAAATCCAATCTGATAGTAACTCTCAACCCACCGTCAACGAGATGTCTTTAAAACGTCAAGAGTCTTCTAATAATCGAAAGCAGAATTCATCCGGCGGATATTCACCGATATCTGATTACACTCCAAATAGTGCAACGAGCAAAGATACTATTAATATCCAAAAATCCAACGATATCCAAAATACAAAAAATACAATTAATAGTAGTGATGCCCATAAAGAAGTATCAACGAATTTGGCTGAAAACGATAAATTAGACAAAAGTAAAATTTATTCAGTTAAAGAAGGCGACCGATGCCCTTTGTGTGGAAAGGGTATAATAATAAGAGGTAGAACACAATTAGGGTGCAATCGATACAAGGAGGGGTGTAATTTCAGAGCTCCATTCCCTTCTTACAATACCACTTCCAAGTCAAATTCTTAATCCTCAAGAATAGGGAACCCCTCACTATGCCATGATTTTATCTCGCCGTTCTCTTCGTAAATTAAAAATCCTTGTAGCCCGTTTTCTTTAATTAATAACTTGGCTTCTTCCAGTCCTACAACCATACAAGCGGTAGCCCATCCGTCCGCAGTCATACAATTATCTGCTATTATCGTGGCACTCAACAATGAATGCTTTACAGGCCAACCCGTTCTCGGATCTATGGTATGGGAATATTTTACTCCATCTTCTATATAAAAGCGTCGATAATTACCACTTGTAGCCATACCACAATTCTCTATTTCAGTAATTTTATAGATATCTTTATTGGTGGCCAAACTATCGTCCTCCGGTTTGTTTATGCCTATTCTCCATAATTTACCTTTATTATTTACCCCATGAGCAAAAATTTCTCCGCCTATTTCAACGCAGAAATCAGTAGCACCATTAGCCAAAAGTGTGTCGGCAACAACATCACATCCGAGACCTTTGGCTATCGCTCCGGCGTCAATCATCATCCCCTCCGGTAGAATGATATAGTTGCCAAGCCAAGAAATTTTATCCCATCCGACATTTGTTAATAAGCTATCTATCAAGGTGGAATCAATTTTCTCTCTGTTTTTAAATCCGAATCCCCAAGCATTTACAAGCGGAGCTACCGTCATGTCAAAAGCACCGTTACTCTTTTTACTTATCTCACTACCTGCCAACCATACTTTGCGGAAAAGAGTGTCGGTTTCTACTACCTCTCCGCTATTAATTCGGTAGAGTAGACTGTTTTTGTCAAACATAGATAGCGACGAGTTGATAACATTCAGAGCATTGTAAATAGATGTAGTAAGGTCTTTATTTTCAGGGTGATAATATGTAATGTGAAATTCCGTGCCGAAAGCCAATCCCTCCGCTTGTTGATATTCTCGCCTCTGATGAGATGGATTGTATATTAGAAAAAATACAGCTATACAAAGAAATAAAAAAGGAATAATGATTTTTTTCTTATCTCTCGGTCTACGAATAATTTTATCCTTTCTTGATGTGATATTACTATTTTCGTCCTGATTTTGAACGTTATTTAATGGTTGATTTTCCCTGTTCATAATTAATATAATGCAAATTATTCCTAATGTTTTTATAATACATTCTTCCTACAAAGATACTAAAAATAGTAATACAATAAGTGATGCCCGATTCATTTCGAGTATATTGCTTCTAAAGGCTTATAATACAAAAGAATAAGAGACTCTTTACTAAGTAATCACATATTTGTATTTTTAACAAAAGCATATATTTATTTATCAGAGATGATAAACGGGAGAATTAAATAAACATACAGTATATGAGGTATATATTGCAAGCATATTTAATTTTTGTAATTAATAATGCTTTTGCCTTTTTAAAGTAGTTAAAAATAATACTAATAATATTTGGTTATTTATTTTTTTTTTTACCTTTGCGAAGTGAAACTTTTAAAAATATTGTATTTCAAACAAATCACCTTTAAATTTTTGTAGTTATGAAGCCAAAATTTTTCTTTTTTATTTGCTTGCTTTCTGTAATTTTGTGTGGTTGCCCTATAAATCCACCAATTAATGTAGGTCCTACTCCGGATATTTGGTATTGTGGCGACGCTTATGCAGATGATAGTATCTCTTTTTATCCTACTTATGGTAAAGTTAATGGTAGTCAATATATTCTTAAAGAATATCCTCAATACTGTGGTATGAAATTTTCTTCAAATAATAACAATTTATCTTTATTTATTCAGGGTTATTATGATTGGAAATTTTTAAAAAACAGCAACGTATTATGTGAAAATAATATAATAGAGAATGAATTTTACTATCCTTGTTTCGTAAATGGTATGTTCTATCGAATAGCATGGTCTTCCTCTCCTCACACTTTTTCTCCATACCTTACTCGAGAATGCCAAGAAACCGATTATCCTGATTTATCTACTAGGTCCGATAGTATCTTCTCTATGGTGTTATATCCTCAAATACAATATATTATACATGATAATGATGTTAATTATTATGGTGGTTATATTGCTACCGCTAATGGACAATATGGGGCTGTTTGGAAAAATAATGACTTATATTTCTTAACGGAGTATAATGATAGAAGTACTGAGTATAACCGTATTATTGCTTTATGTAAAGACAAAGTCGGATTACTTAGAAAGACTGCCGGTGGTGCCGCTCTATGGATAGATGGTGTGAAAAATTTGATTGTTGGTGACCCGGTCGGTGCTCAAGAAGCATTTAAGGACGTTTCTATCGGACATTATAATATCGTCCCTATGGCTTTAACTTCCGATGGTAATAATTTCTATACCATATGTAAAGAATCTTATGATTATAGTTACCCTTATATTGGATACGTCGAACGCATTAATACTTTAGTCTACAAAAATACTGAATTGTTGTATCGTATCGACGATTTAGTGTGTACGGATATTATTGCTTATAATAATGAAGTCTATGTGTGTGGACAACTTCTTGATAAAACTTCCGCAATTTATAAAAACGGTACTCTATTTTATTCTATTCCGGGATTAAGTAATATCCGTAGTTTGTCTTTTGAGGAATAATATACATATCAAATGGTGAAACCCCTTTTTTGTTAATACTTTTTTTTGTACCTTTGCGCTTAGATAATACTGTCAGAAAACAGGGCATGTATTTAAAGTAATACAGTTCGTTATTTTTGTTGTAAATGTCTTTGAGTGAGAGTAAAAAGAAAATAAAGTCAATAATTGGTTTATTGTCAATTCCTATAGCCATACTCATATTTGTTGCATACTGTAATGCAACAAAATGTGAGTATGACTTTTGTAATGTACAATATGTTGCCTCCGATTATGACTTTTGTTTTGTTTCTTCTCATTCACCTTCCGATTTTGCTTTATCTCAATATAATACATTTACAGCTACCGCACAATTTTCCGGAATAAATCATTTTAGCACCGGGAGCTTCTCGCTTTTTCGAAATGAAGCGCAAAATCAATTCCATAGATTATTTAATCTCCTTAGAGCAAAACAAATAGTAGCCGTTGTACATCACATCAATAAATACTATATTTTTGCCCTTAATCGAATGAGAAATTAGCCCTTTTATGTTTTTATTTTTCTCTATATCACCATTCTTAATCCGATGTTGGTATAGATTTTTTAACATTGACAGTGTCGATGTTAAGCTTATTGTATCTCTTTTTATTAAAATAATATAAACATAAAACGCTAATTAAAATATAATGAAAACTTCAATCGTGTCGGACTTGTTGTTATCCGACGTAAAAAACAGCTTGGTACGCCGTAGATCTATTACTACCATACTCTTTTCCGCCCTTTGTTTATCTATTTCTATAATCTCTTTCGTCGTGTTGATAACGTATGATTTCGGCTACAAGTCAGAACTCGAATTCTATATCTCATTTGTAATGATTGCCTTTCTGATAGCCGCTATTTTGCAGTTTATCTTCGGGAAAAAACACTATTATTACAAGCCTGAAAATGTACCTGTTAAATGCCATCTGTACTTTTTTGATACTACATCCGAAAAATTGATACAAGCTGTAAAAACAAATGATATCAATTTCTTAAAGTCCGTTGTAAACGATTATGATAGAGGTATTAAAATGGAATTGGCTTATACTCCGAATTACTCAATAGCTATTTGTCAGTGCTATAAATATGTGCCGTATGAATACATCCCCGATTCGGAAGTTATCACACTTACAAATAGTGAAGTGGAGTTACTCTTGAATGTGAAGTAATTTTCGTTTGATTTTTTTCTAACATAATTTTATTTAATCTCTTTGTAGTATTGTAGTCAAGTACTATAAAGAGATTTTTTGTTAAATAATCAGTTATGTCGTAAAAAACTCTATTTTGTTTATGGTGGAATTAAAAAAATATTTTAACTTTGCCTTTGCAAAAGACGGCATTTATAGCCTCTTTCCTATTTGTATTTTTTTTGATAATTAAATAATAATAGATATGAAACGCATCTCTCTTATCTCTTTTTTTGTATTAGTGGCAATGATGCTTCTCCCAAATTTAGAGGCACAATCAATTCAAGAACTTAGGAATAGCCGAAAGTTCAATCGTCAAGATTACGAAATCCCCGCCTATTCAAACAGATATGTTATGGTGGATAAATTGCCTGACGGCTCTTTCTTAATTACTCCTTACGAAAAAATGAAATACCTTTTATTACCTGTCAGTGACGCTTCGCCCGTTGCTTATCTGGATGTAAAAGATATAGATAATATCATGCTTTCTGCAGAAATACACCTCGCAAAAACAGAAGAATACTATTATATTTCTGTTGATATAGATCAATTTAAATCTGCAAAAGAATTAAATATAATATTGAATAAGGTGTCGGAAAATGACTTGTTTTGGAATTATATCAAGATGGTTGACAATCTCTCTGAATTTAAATCCACAAGCACCATCCTACATCATTCAGTGAATAATGCCGCCAATGGTCGTCCTCTCGCTTTCTTTTTCCGCAATGGTAAATATCACCTCTATTATCAAACAAATATGTATGGCAATGCTTGTGAAAACACCGCCGTTGGACATTCCGTTAGTGACGACCTTTTGCAATGGCAAAATATGCCGCTTTTGATGCCGTACAATAGAAAGAATATTGTAGTCAGTGCAGCCCCTATCTGCTCTAACGATCTTTCTAACAAGGGTAAATTGCATACCATGCTCTTTTCTTCTTCCGATGGTAGCGATTTTACACAACAATACTTGGCACGCTGTACTGATGAGGCCGATAGAGTAGAAGATATCCTCGATGCCCATTTCCCGGATTTCGACGGCCATTTCAGAGTCTTTAAAGTTATGAAATTCCCTAATACCGATAACCACATCCTTATCGGTGCGGATATGGAGAAAATTCAAATCCTTTTTTCTGACAATTTAATCGATTGGATGCCCCTTTCTGATTTTAAAACCGAACTCTTTAAAACCGCTTCTATCGAAAACGTAGAACTTATCTCTTTGCCTGTTAAAAATAAGAATGAGAATAAACTTACTCTTATCGTCTCTTTGAAGCGTGCCGATAATATTGCCTCTACCGTCTATTATATGGTAGCCAATTTTGACGGAAAGAAATTTATTCCCGATGCATCAAACAACGATTTCGTTAAATTCGATGATGGCGCATCACTATCAATGTTGACCGTTTTATATCCGGAAACTGCCAATTCAAATAATTTGGCACTCGGCTGGCTCGATAATTCCGTAGATAAAAAAATGTTTGGATTAAATGTTTATGGCAATTGTAATACATTGCCTCTAAGCCTTTTCCTCTACGAGAATGGCGGTAAATACCTCCTTGGTGCCAACCCTTATATCAACTTGAAATCGAACTCAAACCTCAAAAGCCAAGTCTACTCCTTTAAGTCAAAGAAAATCAAAGAACAAACAGTGATTGATGATTTTGTTCAGAATAGTGCCCCTGCTTATAATATCTCTTTCAATATTCAAAAAGGAGATGCAAAAACGGTGGAATTCAGAATGTTTAATCAAAAGAATGAGATTGTTATTTTCAACTTTGATTTGGTTCGTAATCAATTGGTTGTAGATAGGAAAAAGAGTGGAATAATACCGGTAAATGAATTTGTCGAACCCGATGAGCCGGTTGCTTTTGAAGAAAATAAAATCACTAACGTACGCATAGTGGTAGATAAAAATCTGCTGGAAGTATTCTTGAATGATGGCAGAAAAGTAGCTTCTTATGGTATCAATTCTGCAAATTCTTTCGATACTTTCTCTTTTATCCCTCATGATGGAAAATGTACTGTGAAGAATTTTTCCGCTATAGGTTATAAATACTAACTAAATCGTACTTGTTGGTGTCATTTTTGCGTTGTGAGTAAAATTTTTGTTACAATAATGCAAAAAACTATATGATTATTTGTTCAATAAATGAATTATTATTACCTTTGCTAATGATATAATAAACACAAAAAATTGATGAAGAGATTAGTATTTTTTGTAATTGCGTTCTTTGCTTTTTGCCGAATATATTCACAAACGATATCAGAGGCGGAAACGTTTTTTAATAATGGAAGTTATAATCAAGCGTTAGAGGTATACGACAAATTACTTAAGAGTAGCCCTAATGATTTGATGCTCAAGTATCGTAAGGCACGTTGCTGTATTCTTCTTAAGAAATATGACGTGGCTTTGCCCTTATTGGAAGAGGCTGAACGAAGAAAATTTGTGAAGGCAAATTATTACCTGTACGATGTATATTTTAATTTGTACAAGTTTTCGGAAGCTGCCGAAGCAATGAGAAAATATATCGAATTGCGTGGAGAAACTCTTGAAAATCCCGAAGAATGTCAAGAAAAGATAAGAAAGGCCGAAATGGGCATCGACATGCTGTCGCGCGTAGAGAATATCGCTATTGCCGATAGTGTGAAGATAGCAAAAACTCACTTCCTTGAGGCTTATCGCTTACCAAAAGAGTTGGGTACTCTCTCTTTCTATAGTAATATGTCGTCGTATGAATTCGGAATGGGCATCCCCCATCGCTCCGGCTATGAAGACCCTCACTATTCTACACTCGCCGCTATGGGTTATGACCTGCCCGACTTGCCCGTTTTAAAACAGTCGGCTGTAGTCTTTACCACCGGCCGAGAAGATAAAAGAATTTTCCCTTTGCCGGATGAGAATGGAGATATCCATCTCTCTATTTCATATAAACTTTACGACGGA
Organism: Paludibacteraceae bacterium; assembly: GCA_016292775.1. GTDB lineage: Bacteria > Bacteroidota > Bacteroidia > Bacteroidales > Paludibacteraceae > Aphodosoma. The sequence goes on along the minus strand of JAEDFN010000034.1, from coordinate 7,957 downwards.
TGGAGCCACCCTACAATGCTTTCTGATGTGTTAAACTCCTCTGCTTGCGATAATTACCCTTTTGAGATGGCTGATGGCGTTACTATCTATTTTGCCTCAAACGGCGAAAATTCTATCGGTGGTTACGACATTTTTATGAGCCGTTTCAATGGAGACGACTATTCAAAACCACTTAATATCGGTATGCCGTTTAACTCTCCGGATAACGACTATATGCTCGTTATCGACGAAATGGCAGGTATAGGATGGTTCGCTACCGATCGCCGCCAACATCCCGATACCGTTGTGGTGTATGAATTCGTTCCTAACGAAAAACGATTGCCCCTTAAAACCGAAGACCCCGACTATCGTAGAAATGTGGCTCAACTGATTATATCTCGTAAGGCTCACTTCAATAATGCTGTTGATAAAACCGAGGTGGAGAAGGTGGAAAAAAATAAAAATGAGATAAACTTCCGCGTAAACGACGGAGTACTATATACTCAACTTTCAGACTTTCATAGCGAAGATGCCAAGGCTCTTTACCTTAAGTTAGTAGAGGTGGATAAACGCTATCAAACTCTGAAAATACTCCTCGAGGGAAAACGTCGAGAATATACTTTTGCCGAATCGTATCAAGATAAAGAAGTGATACGCGTGGAAGTGCTCGAAATCGAAGCCGAAGTACGCCGATATGCAGCCCTCGTAGATGAGTATATACTACAAGTGCGTCGCGCCGAAATAAATGCAATTATTAATAATTAAATAACTATGGATATTTTTCTTGTAATAGCTTTTATTGCTCTGTCAATAATATTCTTTCTTATAGAGGTATTCCTGATTCCGGGGGTCTCTATCGCCGGCCTTGCAGGTGCCGCTTTCGGCGTTTGTGGCGTGGTATATGCCTTTATGGCTATAGGTGTTACTGCCGGTATTATCACTCTTTTCGTGGGATTGGTGCTCTTTGCTATATTTACATATATCCTTATGAAGGGCAAAACTTTAGATAGACTATCTCTAAAGAAAAATCTCGACGAAACAGAGGTCTTTAACGATTTGTCCGAACTCTCTGTAGGTCAACGTGGAAAAACTCTCTCTCGCTTAGCCCCGATGGGAAAAGTTATTTTCGACGGAAAAATATACGAAGCTCGATGCCTCGACGCCCTCGTCGAAGCCGGTGTCGATGTGGAGGTGACAAATATTGAGGGCACTTCTCTTACCGTTAAAGTGATATAAACTTTATAGCTATTAAGCCTCTTCGATATCTTAAATGTATTCAGAGTTAAGATGATGATGTAACTTTTTCAGCTATCGATTTCCGTTTTTGAGGGATATCAATAAATAGCTCATTGTTTTTGAATTTATATAGTACTAACTTTTATAATATAGAATTATGATTTTTTCTACAGTATTTTTAGTTGTAGGTTTAGTGTTGATAGCCATCTTTTTAGGCATCTTCTTCTACTACGTTCCGTTCTTACTGTGGCTTTCTGCCAAAGTGTCTGGAGTCAGAATTTCGTTAATGCAACTATTCTTGATGAGAATACGTAAAGTTCCACCATCAATAATTGTAAATGCCCTTATAGAAGCCCATAAAGCCGGCTTAAGTAATATTACCAGAGACGAACTCGAGGCTCACTACCTCGCAGGTGGTCATGTAGTACGCGTAGTACATGCCCTCGTTTCCGCCGCTAAAGCAAATATTGACCTTTCTTTTAAAACAGCTACAGGTATCGACCTCGCCGGTCGTGACGTTTTCGAGGCAGTGCAAATGAGCGTTAACCCTAAAGTTATCGATACTCCGGTGGTATCTTCCGTAGCTCGCGATGGTATCCAATTATTGGCAAAAGCCCGTGTCACCGTACGTGCAAATATCAAACAACTCGTGGGTGGTGCAGGTGAAGAAACGATCCTTGCCCGCGTTGGCGAAGGTATTGTATCTTCTATCGGCTCCAGTGAAACTCATAAGTTAGTGCTCGAAAATCCGGACTCTATTTCAAAACTCGTACTCAGTCGCGGACTCGATGCCGGCACCGCTTTCGAAATTCTTTCTATCGATATCGCTGATGTAGATGTTGGTAAAAATATCGGTGCTACATTACAAATCGATCAGGCTAACGCTGATAAAAATATCGCTCAAGCTCGTGCCGAAGAGCGTAGAGCTATGGCTATCGCCCTCGAACAAGAGATGAAAGCCAAAGCTCAAGAGGCTCGCGCAAGAGTTATTGAAGCCGAATCAGAAGTGCCTAAAGCTATGGCTCAAGCATTCCTTAATGGTAATCTCGGTATTATGGATTACTATAGAATGAAAAATATAGAAGCCGATACTCATATGAGAGATTCTATAGCTACACCTCAAGGCGAAAAACCTTCTAATAATAAAAAATAATATCTTTTTTGATAACTTACTAATATATGGGTAATGTCAGGCTTGCTTATAGTTTGATATTACCCTTTTGTGGATTTTGTATCTTATGAGCTATATTAAATACGATAGATTATTACTTGCAAACCTCGAGAAATCTCTCGATAAAGAGATGATTCGTTCTAATTGTAACGGTGCTTATTGCGGTACTACAATAGTAGATTGTAATACCCGTAAATATCATGGAATGCTTGTCGTTCCCGTGCCACAAATCGACGCTGATAACCATGTGCTCCTCTCTTCTTGTGACGAAACTATCATCCAACACGGAGCCGAATTTAACCTCGGACTTCATAGATATGGTAGCGATTTATATGCCCCGAGAGGACATAAATACCTCCGTCAATTCGAATTCGACTCTATAGCTACTTCCCTTTATCGTATCGGTGGCGTGATTCTTAAAAAAGAACGAATTTTTGTTCAAAATGAAAATCGTATCATTATCTGCTATACTGTTTTAGATGCTCATTCCGATACTATCATGCGACTTAAACCTTTTCTGGCTTTCCGTAATGTGAATGCCCTTACGTATAAAAATAATGTCGCTAATACTACCGTTACCGAACAGGAAAATGGTGTCTCTCTCTGCCTTTATACCGGTTACCCTAACCTCGTTATGCAATTAAATAAACAATGTAAGTGGATTAATAATCCGGATTGGTACCTCGGTATAGAGTATGCTAAAGAGCAAGAACGCGGATACGATTATAAAGAGGACCTTTTTGTGCCGGGTTATTTCGAAGTGTCGCTCAAAAAAGGCGATGTACTCCTATTTTCCGCCGCTACGGAACCTATTTACCCTCGTATGCTTAAGCGACTCTTCGATTCCGAAAAGGCATCTCGTTCATTTCGCACCTCTTTCTTGCAAAGCCTTAAAATATCCGCCTCCCAATTCGTTGTAAAACGAGATGGTAAAAAATATATCATCGCCGGATATCCTTGGTTTAAATGTCGCGCCCGCGATGAATTTATCTCTTTGCCTGGGTTGTCGCTCTTTTCCGATAATGAAACGCTCTTTCACGACATAATGAAAAATGCTTTGGTAGCTGTAAATGAATTTATAAGCGACAAAGAAAATACCACCAATCTCGTTGAAATAGACTCCCCTGATGCTCTCTTGTGGTTCATCTATACAATACAGCAATATGCAAATAAATGCGGTATCGATAAGGCGGCGGAAAAATATGCTGCCGTGGTGTTTGCAATCCTCTCTTTTATTAGAAAGCACAAACATCCGAACCTGTTCTGCCACGACCAAGGGCTGCTTTATACAAATGGAAAACAGGTGCCCGTGTCTTGGATGAATGCTGTGGAAAACGGAGAACCTATAGTGCCTCGCACCGGTTATCTCGTGGAAATTAATGCTTTGTGGTATAACGCCCTAAAATTCGCGGCGGAATTAGCCAATGTAAAAGGCGAAGATAGCCAGACCGACTTGTATAATTATCAGGCGGAAATGACTGCCCGTGCCTTTGTTTCTTGCTTTTGGAACGGCTCGTACCTCTACGATTTTGTCGATGACGATTATTGTGATAAAGAGGTGAGACCTAATATGATTTTTGCCGTCTCACTTCCTTACTCCCCGCTCGATAAAAAACAACAAAAGGCTGTGGTTGATATAATTACTCGCGAATTGTTGACTCCAAAAGGATTGCGTAGCTTAAGTCCTAAAAGCGGTATGTATCGCCCGGAATATATTGGCGGTCAGCTCGAACGCGATAGAAATTACCACAATGGTCCCGTTTGGCCTTGGATTAATGCAGCCTTTGTAGAAGCGTATTATAGAGTTTATCAAAATAGCGGTATATCCTTCTTACGTCGATTGATGGCAGGGGTAGAGCAGGAGATGAATACACTTACCATTGGCACCCTCAGCGAATTATACGATGGTAACCCTCCTTTCCGCGGCCATGGTGCTATGAGCTTCGCTATGTCCGTAGCCGAAAACCTTCGAGCTGTTGCCCTTATCGACGAGTATGAAAATAAATGAAACTAAATCTTAAATAATAACATATGAAAGCATTAATGTTCGGTTGGGAATTTCCTCCTCATATCTTGGGCGGTCTGGGTACTGCCAGTTATGGCCTTACAAAAGGTATGAGCCTTCAACCAGATATGAATATAACTTTCGTGATTCCAAAACCTTGGGGAGATGAAGACCAATCTTTTCTGAAAATAATAGGTGCCAATACCGTACCTGTTGTATGGAAAAATGTAGATTGGAATTTCGTCAACGAACAAATGGCAGGCCGTCTTGACCCCGATACATATTTCAAATATCGAAATGGTATAAAATACGATTTTACTCGTATCGGTACCAATAGCCTCGGTTGTGTGGAATTTTCCGGAAGATATCCGGATAACCTCCTCGAAGAAATCTCTAATTACGAGGCTGTTGCAAGTGTTCTTGCACATTCTCTCGACTTCGATATCATCCATTCCCACGATTGGCTTACATATCCTGCCGGTATCTTTGCTAAAACAATTTCGGGTAAACCCCTCGTTATACATGTCCATGCCACTGATTACGACCGCAGTAGAGGTCAGGTAAACCCCGATGTTTACCGTATAGAAAAAGAGGGTATGGATAGAGCCGACCATATTATTACCGTGTCAGACCTTACACGTAATACAGTGATAGAGAAATATCATCAAAATCCCGATAAAGTAACTACAGTGCATAATGCCGTCGAACCTTTATCTTTTGTCGATGAATTACATAAGTCCGAAAGAGAAGATAAAATAATTACCTTCCTTGGTAGAATTACAATGCAAAAAGGACCGGAGTATTTTGTGGAAGTAGCTGCTAAGGTGCTTCAAAATACCGATGGTGTACAATTCGTTATGGCAGGTAGCGGTGATATGATGAATAAAATGGTGCGCCTCGTAGCCCAAAAGGGTATCTCTGATAAATTTCATTTCACCGGTTTCCTTAAAGGCCGTCAGGTGTATGAAATGCTCGCAGAAAGCGACGTATATATGATGCCTTCCGTTTCCGAACCTTTCGGTATCTCCCCTCTCGAGGCTATGCAATGCGGCACTCCTTCTATTATCTCTAAACAAAGTGGTTGTGCCGAAATCCTTTCGCATGCTCTGAAAACCGACTATTGGGATATCGATGCAATGGCCGATTATATACATGCTATCGTTAAATATCCCGCCCTTTATAAAACTCTACGCGTTGAGGGTATTAAAGAAATTAATAATATCCGATGGGAATACGCAGGTCAAAAAGTGCGTAATATTTATGATAAAGTTTTACTTAATTATTAATTATTTTTTGTGTCGTTATGAAAACTGTTAACTTCTGCTTTAGAGTTCATCAAAGATATAATCTAAAAAAATATCGCTTTTTTGAAATTGGTAACGATCATTATTATTATGATGATTACGAAGATGAAATGTCGGTAAGCACAGCCGCAAATCAAGTGTACTTAGAGGCTAATAATGTGTTACTTAATATGATAAAAGATTTCAATGGCAGGTTTAAAGTATCTTTTATCATCTCCGGTTTGGCACTGGAGCAATTAGAGAAATTCGCCCCTGAAGTTATCGATAGCTTTAAGGCTCTTGCAAAAACCGATAATGTGGAGTTCATAGCCACCCCTTATGCTCATTCCCTCGCTTCGCTTTATGACGATGATGAATTCGTTCGTCAACTGAAAATGCAGTCCGATAAAATTTTCGACCTTTTCGGAAAACGTCCTACTACTTTTGCCAATACCGCCCTTATTTATAGCGATGAAATCGCCGATAAAGTATCCAAAGCCGGATATAAAAATATTATTGTCGAAGAAACAAAACATGTGATGGGTTGGAAAAGTCCACACTATGTCTACCATTCTGTTGTAAACCCAAAAGTCAAACTCCTTGTAAGAGACAACAAACTCAGCGATGATATCAATTTCCGATTCTCGCAAGGTAATTGGTCGGAGTATCCGCTTACAGCCGATAAATTCATGTCTTGGATTGCAAAATCTCCTGCCGAAGAAGAGGTGTATAATATATGTATGGGTTACGAAGCTCTTGGAAAATTAAACGTAAAATCTTCGGGTATCTTCGACTTTTTCCGAAAACTCCCGGAATATGCCATAGAAAATAATATCACTTTCTCTTTGCCTTCTAAAATTGTTGATAATTATAAATCTATAGACGCTCTTTCGGTGGTATACCCGATTTCTTGGACTGATGAAGAGAAGGATGTTAGTGCTTGGTGTGGTAACGAACTTCAAAATGAAGCCCTTTCTAAATTATATGCCCTCTCCGAAAGAGTTAATCTCTGTTCCGACCCTTCAATAAAAATCGACTGGCAATGCCTCCAAGATTCTTATCACTTCTATTTCATGAATACAAAACACTATTCTAATGGTCGTGTTTTGGCACAGCAAGTTCCTTATGATACCCCGTATGATGCCTTTATTAATTATATGAATGTGCTCAGTGATTTTATTGACCGTGTAAAATCGCAGTTCCCTACAAGTATAGAGGATGAAGAACTTAATTCTTTGTTAAAAACTATTAATTCTCAAAATGCTCGTATAGAAGAGTTGGAGAAAAAACTTAAAAACAAATCTAAAAAAGCATAACCTGAGTAGGGACTTATTCATACATAAATTATTAAATCGTTTTTCGCTTTTTCTGCATAAAATCTTCCTTTTTTATTCGGAAAAAGCGATTTTTTGTGTCCGGTTATAGCTGTTTACGAGTTGTTATTATAATGTATGGCCTTATATGAAAGATATAATATGCTGAGTATAACGATTTTCGTTTGTTTCTGTTGTGTGAATAAAATTTTTCAAAATAATGCTTGTTTATTTGGGAAAAAGTAGTACCTTTGCAGTGGGTAAGTCCTACACGACCAGCTCCCTTTGAACTCCCCCAGGGTTTGATCGCAGCAAGGGTAGAAGGTCGTAGCGGTGCGATGTAGATCGCTTACCTGTTTGCCTCTTTAGCTCAGTTGGCCAGAGCACGTGATTTGTAATCTCGGGGTCGTTGGTTCGAATCCGACAAGAGGCTCTAAAAAGAGAAACACATTCTTCGGTGTTTCTCTTTTTTTATTTCTCATAGGTCTGTTCCCCTCCTTTTTCTTCCCTTTTTATTTTATTTTTTTCATATATTTATTCATATTTGTTTTATTGTTTCTCAATAATTAATTTTTGTTTTACAATAAGTGTAGTATGCAAAAAAAAATTAATATAAACCTATTGTTGTATTAAGATTAATTTGTAACTTTGGGGGTTATAAAAATTTTATATCATTATAAAATGTAGTATATTTAAGTCTAATAGTATCGAATTATTATTTTTAGGCATTCAAAAGTGTCAAGTTTTTTAGGGTAAGTCAATTAAAATTATGTGAATTTTTTTTGTTATATTAATAATTTTACAATATATTTGTATATGGTGAAAGTTTGATGTGTTCACTTGAGTCTATTAGCAGTTTTTTTTATTGGTGGCGAACATTTTAATTTAATGTAGTACAGCAAATTAACTGTTAATTTATTTGATTTTTTGTCGTATAAATCAAATTATTTACTCAACTAAAATATATGTT
>JAEDFN010000079.1 GCA_016292775.1 Paludibacteraceae bacterium | reverse complement strand
TTTGCGCAGAGTATTAATCCTCCTCGTCGATAACGTAGTAGTCGAAGAGGTATTTTACTCCGGCAGGATTTATCAATTTGGAATAATATGGATTGCCTAATCGCTCCAACTCACTCCTGTTGTTTACGAGCCATCTCCGGAATGTTGATGGCGATACACCCAATTTTCGGGCGATTTCCGATTTACTCATAGTTTTCATGATTCTCTTTTGTGCTGATTATAAATGTTTTTCAATGAAATTATATATTTAATATTTGTATTACAAATATATACTAAAAGTTTCATATAACAAGGGGTAATCAAAAAAATTTTCTCTTCTTTTTTCCCGATTTTGACGAAGAGTTATAACTTGTTTGCTATCAATGCAATTTGCTTTGCCAATGCAGCTGCGAGTTTTTCCTTGTTGTGAAAATAGATTTCCGAGTCGTGTAAATTACTGCAGAAGCAAACTTCAAGAATTATACTGCTACATGGTAGGTGAAGTATAGCTAATTGATTGTGAGGTGTTTGTCTTTCTGTTTTGATACTCCTTACATTGGTGCCTAATGCTTTTGCAGTTGTATTTAATAGTTGTACTCCTATTTTTACCTCTTCGTCAGTCGGGTTTTCCGATAGTATCACCTCTGTTCCACATGCGGTGCTATTTTTGGCTGAATTGAAATGTAGCTCAATACATACGTCATCTTTGTTGACTACCGATTTTATTTTTTGTATCACTACTGCAAGTTTATCTTTGTTATCGTCGAGTAGTACGTAGCATCCGTATTTTTCATTGAGTATTTGTGCCACTCGATTTCTAAGCCAAATAGTTTCATACCCTTCGTCTATTTTGCCGTAATTGCTTGTATTTACCCCAATTGCACCGGTTTGTGCTCCTGTGTGACCGGCTACTAAAATAATCATTATTCTGTACATCGCTTTATTAATTAATATTGTTATTAAAAATGTTTTTTGGTTGATTGCGATGCAAAGGTACGGTTTTTTAAACTTTAAGTTTCGCTTTTGGCGGGTTGTTGCTGTTTTTAGGCGAAATTAGGTGCATTTGTTCTTATTTGTCGGCTTACGCTTTCGTTGACTTAAGGGTCTGTTGTCGAAAGTGAAGAGTATTCTTTTCTATTTGTCGGTCTGCGCTCTCTATTTCTGTTAATTCCCGCCTTGTAATCGTGAAAAGTTTGTATAAATTGATGATGCTTTACTCTATTTCGGTAACAAATTATCGATACGGGAGACAAACGTAGTTTTTTCTAGCGGAAGGGGAAAAAATATTGAATCTAGTTGTTGAGAAATGCACGACAAAAGTTACTTTTTGCTGTCGGAAGCGTTAAAATGAGTTGAAATATAGCCGGAGGGTGGCAATGTCAACCGTAAGCGACCGATGCCCTTTTGAGATAGTCGTACCTTTGCAGTGCAATTCAGAAACAATTTGTAGCGACAAATGATGGTAAAAGTGACAAGGTTTTTTCCTTTGCTCGTTTCGATACTTATAGCGATTTCTGTTTTAGTATCTTGCACGGCAAAAAAGAATTATGCCCGTACTGCCTATGTTTCAGAAAAGAAAATTACTTCGCTTGCCCCGGTTGTAGTACCACACGACAGCGCCTTGGTAAAGGCTCAATTGGAATGCGATAGCCTCGGTAGGGTATATATTAAGCAAATAAATACCTTAGTGAGTAAGAATGTAGCATTATCCACTCGTCTTGATTCGGTCGGAATGATGAGTACTACAATGGTTGCGCGGCACGACACAATTTTTATTCCTGTAACAAGTACTTCCTCGGTGCGTATCGACACGGTTACCGTTTATGCTAACCCTGTAAAAAGCACTAAATTGCCCTTGTGGCAAACCCTAAAATGCTATTTTATAGCGTTTATCATCCTCGTAGTTATCTGCGGAGTAATCTACGTGGTAATAACTATCCGCAAAAGAAAAACATTTATAAACTTTTAAATTTTTATTATTATGAAGATTGATGCAATTTCTTTAGTAAACGGAATGTCAGGTAAATTATCTAAAAAGGACAAAATCGTGTTTTCAAATCGTTATGGAAACATCCATGCTTGGGAGATGGAGGCGTATAAGGGTCCTTTCACTCCTGCACAACTTGCTCAACAGCAACTTTTTGCTAATGTGGCATCGCAAGTAAGGGCGGAACTTACCGATCCGGAGGTGAAGGCTCAATGGGAAGAGGTGGCAAAAAACAGCAATGGTAAGTACAAAACCGCTTATGGTGCCGCTTTTGCTACCAAGTATGCCGAAAGCAAAAGTAATGAATAATATCTTGGATTGAATTAGAAAATTATCCGCGTGGGCGATAATACCCAAAGACTGACAAAATGGATGCTATTTTATTGAAATAGAAAATTATCCGCCGTTAGTTACACCGGGAGTTGGATTTCCAACTCCCTTTTTTTTTATCCGACTATTTCCTTTGCAAGCCGTTCGGCAGCGCCCGGAGCTCCGAGTTGGTCGGTGATGGTTTGGTATTCGGATTGCATAGAGGCGATATACTCTTTGTCTTCCAGCAACTTATGTAATTCTGCAGTGATGTTATCGGCAGTAAAGAGCGGACCGATAAGTTCCCTCACCACCTCTTTCCCGGCAAGAATGTTGACGAGACTGATATATTTTGTTTTGATAAAAATCTTTTTCAAAAGCATGGTAATATTGCCGCCCGGCACGTGATATACCACCATCTGAGGGGTGTTGAAGAGGGCGGTTTCTAAGGTCGCAGTGCCTGAATTTACTATGGCGGCACTCGATTTTTGTAGTATTTTATAAGTGTTGTTGTAAATTACCTTTATCTGTTTTTTCTCTATAGGCTTATAGTGTCCTCTTTTGTTGTCGTTTGTTGATAATCTTGATGTTGTGTCTGTTTTTATGGAATTATTATTGTCGAAAACATCTTTTTTTGTCGGTTTATCTTCAGGTTTTTCTTTAGGTTTATCTTCAAAGGAATTCTTGATAAGATTTTCGTAAAAACCGATTTCTATTGATTGGGCGGCGGCAATAACGAATTGATAATTGCTGAATTTTTTTGCTATTGCGCACATTTTTGGCAGACAATCTTTTATCTCTTGGCGTCTGCTTCCGGGTAGCAATGCAATAATAGGGCGCTCATCGTTTAAAAGTTTTAATATTTTATTGCGTTCCGGAGTACAATGTTTAGCAAAATCACTCACCGAGTCTACCGATGGATTCCCGACATAGGTTACTTTATAGTGCCTTTTGGCATAATATTCCGTTTCAAACGGAAAAATGGTAAACATACGATGTACGTATTTCTTGATGCTTCTAATTCGCCAACTTTTCCATGCCCATAATTTCGGAGAGATGTAGTAGATTACTTCGGTGGTTGCCAATTTTTTACGGGCAAATTTGGCAAAACGCATGTTGAAACTCGGGTAGTCGATAAGGATGATTTTGTCCGGTTGGAAGTCGATACAAGCTTTTTGTGCTTTATCTTCGATGGCGAGGATTAAAGGTAAGTTTTTTATGACGTTGACAAAACCCATGATAGCCATCTCTTTGCAATGCACAATAGGAGAGCCTGCCACTGACGCCATTTTGTCGCCGCCAAGGAAGCGAAATTCCGCTTGTGGGTCTTCTATTTTCAATCGTTGCATTAGGCGACTTCCGTGTAAATCCCCTGATGCTTCTCCTGCAATGATGAAATATTTCATGGTTGATAATTAAATGTTTTGAATCTGTTTTTCGTTTATGATACGCTTTTCTTCTTTCTTGTTATAGAATGAGATAGAAAATATTTTCTTCTGCTTTTGGACTATAAAGCGCGCTAATATTCGTATAATTATCTGTCTCTTTTCGGCTCTGTTTAATTGAAGTGTCAACTATATTGAATTGATAATCAGGAATGTACCGCAAATGAGTATATATACTCCGAGGGCGGCAAACATACCGCGGCAGGCGCGCCACATCTCAAGGGTATTCAGCAGAAAGGCAGCCCCCATATCAGGTAGTGATGCTACAAAGAGTATCTTGATAACCAGGCTGTTTTGCGACATTACAGAAAGAAGTTCCCCGATAGAAAGATCTCCGGTATAGCTTTTTATTAAGAATAGGTATCCGAAAAGAAGTGGCATTAAGATACCGAATACAAAGCCTATTATTATTTTGTCTAATTTTTCTTTCATACGTTATA
>JAEDFN010000078.1 GCA_016292775.1 Paludibacteraceae bacterium | reverse complement strand
TCATATACTTTTGCTATTAATAGAGTAAAAAACGCCTAATGATATAAATATATTAGTGGAATTGGCAATCGAGGCTTACATCCCAATCTTTGAACACCGGTTGCACACCATGTTTTTTAAGAGCCTCAGTCACCTCTACAGCTGTACGAGCATCGCTGACTTCGAATTGTTCGAGAGCCTGCGGGTAGCAAGCATAGCCGCCCGGTTCCGTTTTACTCTCCGCGCTCATGGTAGTAACACCGAGAGTACAAATATTATCGCGTAGAGTGCCCGCCTCACGAGTAGAGATACTTATATCGACATCATGGTCGAAGATACGCATAGCGCAAATAGCTTGAACGAGCTCCTTATCACTCATCACTACATTAGGTTGGAAGCCACTTTCCGACGGGCGCATGCGAGGGAAGTTAACGCTATATTTAGTTTTCCAATAAGTTTTCTCAAGATATTTAAGGTGATGCGCCATCATAGTGATATCAGTACGCCAATCTTCGAGACCGATAAGCACGCCCATACCAATTTTATGTACGCCGGCTTGACCCATACGGTCGAATCCATTGAGGCGCCATTCGAAATTAGACTTTTGACCGCGAGGGTGGTAAATCTTATATCTTGCACCATTATAAGTTTCTTGGAAGCAGATAACGCCATTAAGGCCATGTTTAACCAGTTCGGCATACTCCTCGGCAGCGAGAGGCATCACCTCTATTTGCAAATTACTGAAATATTTTTTTGCGATATCCAGAGCGGTAGCGAGATAAGGCACGCCGGCCTTGGCAGGATTTTCGCCGGTAACGAGCAAAAGATTTTCAAACGGAGAAAGCTTTTTAATAGCTTGATATTCAATCTCCATCTCCTCGGGAGTAAGGATAGTACGTTTGATTTTATTAGCAGAATTAAATCCACAGTATATACAACCATTTGCGCAAGAGTTAGTTAAATACAGAGGAATAAACATAGAGATAGTTTTGCCGAATCTCTCTTGCGTATATTTTTGGCTAAGCTGAGCCATAGTTTCGAGATAAGGCTCGGCAGCCGGGGAGATAAGAGCTTTGAAATCTTCGATATCAAGGTGTTGACTAGAGAGGGCCCTTTTGACATCGGCAGCCGTTTTCGACATAATTTGCTCGGTAGTCTCCTCCCAACTTATTTTAGATAAAACGTCACTAAACATATTAAAAATAATATTAAATAATCTCAGCCAACGCAGTCATAAACAGCAACATAACCACATAAGCCTAATAAAACTATAATATGCAAAGGTACAAAAAAAGTACGAACAACAATTTTTCGGCAAAAAAAATAATAACATAAAAAAAATAAGAAGCCAAAACTAAAATAATTCAAAAAAATATTGTAACTTTGTAAAGTGCAAAGCACAAATAAAAAGAAATAACAAAATAGGACAGAGAAAAGCAAAATATTATGAAAAGAGTGATTATTTTCAACATTTTATTACTTATCTTCATCGCATCAACCAATTCACAAAACGACTGTGACATCTCATTACAAGAAGCCCAAAAAGCATATAATGAAAAGAACTACCCCTTAACCAAGATACTCTGCAACCACATAATCTCCAACTGCGGAGAGAATTACGGTAATGTACAAGAGATTTTGCAAGAGATAGAAGAGGCAAATAATCCTTCATTATTTCTCAGCTCCAAAGATATATTTTTAGATTACGATTCCACACAAACTCAAATTTATATTGACAGTAATATAGAATGGGGAATAAAAATATTATTTTCTGACATATTTTCAGTTTCCAAAAAAGACAATAAAATAATAATCAACATAGAAGAAAATAATAAACCAACAGCAAGACACAGATACTTTGATGTTATTTCGAAAGATGGATTGTTATCAAATAGAGTAAATATCTACCAATTCTCAAAATCATCATACGAAGATACATTACCCAAAATTGAACTAAATAAAAGATTTTTGTTAATTGATAAAACAAAAATATTTTGTTCTGCACACGCTGATACAAACTATATCGAAGTAAAATCTAATTTTCCATGGGATATTCAATATGAAGAACAGTCGACTTTTTCTTTTTCCAGGATAGAAAATAAAATAATGATAATTTCAAAAGAGAACACAACAATAGAATCAATTACAGAACGATTTTTTATTAGGACACTAGACAATAAAATAATTAAAAAAGTAACTATTGTAAAATCAGGCAATACTGAAATTTCTGAACTATCCCCAAAGGCTACAAATAGTAGTAATTATGGAACAAATACTAATTTTCAGAGTAATAAAAATACAGAATTGAAAACAGACAGAACATCTATTTATTGTACCAGCAATGAATCTGTTGAAATAGTAAATGTAAGCAGTAATAAACCATGGGAAATAATCAATGTACAATCATCATTTTTTACCACACAAAAAAATAACAATTCCATTGTTATAACAATACAAAACAATTCAACAAATTTTACCAGATCAGGTACTATAACATTACAAACAGTAGATGGGAAGGAAACTCAAACAATAAATATCACACAAACAGGAATCCCGGCAAGTACAAAATACGACGATACAGAAACAAAAGAGAAAAAGAAAAGAGAATGGCCACAAACTTTCATTCACATAATTATATAATAAAATTATAACATTCAAATCTTGTATCTTTGCATTCTGCAACAACTACAAATTCTTTTTTTACCACGCAATACATCCTGCATTTTTGTGGTATTTCACACTCTATTTTTGTGGTAATTTACACTGCATTTTTGCTACTATAAGAGCAACGTATTATACTATATTAGCACTCTTTTTACCTTCAAAACTATCCAATTACAATATCTAACAACACGTTATGACACGTATAGACTAATTTGAAAATCAACAAATTAAGTACTATATATTCGCAATCGAAAAATACAATCAAGAAGAAGAGGTGGCGGGTTTCTCCGTATTACTCATTATCATGAACTAAACCTAGCTGTCTAAAAAATAAATATTTTTTATTTTGAACCAACTGAATATGATGTTATTTTGAATACGAAAAGGTAGTCGTTGCGTACGTCTTCTATGTAAATTGGTAATAATACCATTAAATGCTTACCTACAAATGTGGATGCTATTTCATCTATTTTCTTATTGTTCTCTTTAAAGGTCGATGGGAGAAATTCGCCGTTTACCCAGCCATAATCAGGCACAAAGCCTATCTTATTCGTCGGAATAATACTTTCTTCTATATATGATTTGCGCGGAATCATTGAACATGGCATAAACTTACTCATATCAACAAGATTGACGTCTTTATGTACTATCTTTTTTGTCAATGAATCGTAATCGATATAGCTTACTTCGTTCCAATCGATTTTTATAGGATAATCCGTCTTATTATAGAGTTTGAAATCAAGAGAATTACGATTATAAAACCATGTTATGTCGATAAATTTATCTTGATAATTATTTGTATTATAGGAAGATAAATCCACTATATGAACTCCTGTATACATCTCATACGGATTTGCAGGTCGCTCTACTGATGATAATGAAACGTTATAAAAAACTTCCTTCTGTGATGAGCAACCTAATGCTACAATCACAAAGAATATTGCAACTAAACAGGATAGTGCACATTTAATTTTTACTGAATTTTTCATAACAATAGAATAAAAAATTATTTATTAAATAAATTATCAATACAATAACATAACTAATAATATCCAACATGTCGCCGGTTCCGGGGAAAAGAGTATACATCTGCAGTATTTCTATACTTAATGCAAATATTGTTATTACTGCAACAAAAATATATTTCCGATTATCTTTGCCCCAAATAGCCTCATTCATAAAAAGAAACGACAAAAGCCATAAAGCATCAGGAAGATTATATAATACCCAATCGGGAAACTCTATTTCTGTATTTCTAAAAAAACAGAACAATTGATTGTTGACATCTATAGAGAGCCAATCGTATATCACCATGTCTGTTGATCTATTACTGACATAAATCCAACAAGCCACAAAAAACAGAATCAAAGAGAGGCAACTAAAAATTATCCTACATCTATAGTTCTTTTTCATAAATCTTTCTGAATTTTCATCTCTTATATTTTGCACTTTTCCGGCTCATTATATCACACCAAACAGATTTCCAATATCAAAAAATCTTATAATTCAGCCACAAACTTATAGAATTATTCTACAAGTCATCGCCGTTTGCAGCGTTTCTATTGTTGTCGTAAAAGAGAAGAATACGATATTTTCTATATT
>JAEDFN010000033.1 GCA_016292775.1 Paludibacteraceae bacterium | reverse complement strand
CTATTAATAAGTTTAGTTTCAACCATTCCAGGAAGTACTGAATTAGACCTAATTCCTTTAGAACCTAACTCAATGGCACAGGTACGCATAAATGCAGACACTGCAGCTTTTGAACTTGAATAGATTCCTAACCCTGGTGCTGTCATTTTTGATGAAATTGAAGATGTAAACACTATTGAACCGTTTTTTGCTATCTTCTTTTTCTTTAGTAGAAGTTTAGTAAACAATACTACTCCAAACACATTTGTGTTGAAGACCTCCTCTAAATCATTTCTATTAATGAAATTTACAGGTTTGCTTTTCCCTAGTCCTGCATTGTTTACCAATCCATTAATTATCGGACAATCTAATACAAGTTTTTCTAAATCCGCTTCATTATTAATATCTGCAATATATTGTATATGACCATCACCTTGAAGACATTGAAATGTTTCTTTCAATCTTTCTTCATTTCTCCCTGTAATAATCAACTTTGCACCAAGTTTTGAACAAACTATAGCAGTTTCTCTACCTATTCCTGAAGAAGCACCTGTAATTAAAATTGTTTTACCTTCAAGAGAAAAAGGATTATAACTCATACCCATTGTGATTTTTCTGTTGGTTCTTCTACTTCTACTAATTCTGAAATGACCATATCTTTTGCCTCAAAAGCAACAGTACCCCAAGACAAACCTACTCCAAAACCACAGCATAAGAACTTTGTTGTACTTTTACATTTTTCTCTAAGTTCTGTAACTATCGTCAATGGTATAGATGCAGATGAGGTGTTACCAAAATGAAGCATACATGAAGGCACCTTCTCTAGAGGAAACTTAAGCTTCTTGGCAATCATATTGTTCATCTTCATATTTGCTTGATGAAGAATAAGATAATCACTATCCATATAGTTGAAACCATAATGCTCTGCAAGACGTTTGATTGATTTTGGAGGTGTTGTTATTCCAAATGAAAAGACATCCATACCTTTCATGCGAGTTTGCATACGATGCATTTGCTTTCCTTCAATTTCCTCAAGTTCAAACGACTTAGGAGAAACTTGGTTACGGCTACCACCATCCGGTGTTATAATTGCATCATATCCGCTACCATCTGTTCCAAAGTGGAATTGGAATCCCGGAGCACCTTCTTGGTATTCAACTGCTGTTGCTGTTCCGGCTGCACCAAAAAGAGGATCGCGAGGACCTGCTGCTCTTTCCTTTGCATCTCCACATAATAGCAATGCCTTTTTTATTGTTCCATTTAACAATAAACTAACAACCTGACTAAGTCCATAAACCCAACCGGAACATCCTAGTGTACAATCTGTAGCATAACAATCTTTACTTAACCCCAATCTATATTGTAAAATACATGAAGTGCATGGCAAAATATAATCAGCTGTTTGAGAAACAAAAACTAAAGCCTCTATCTCTTCCTTATTCCATTTCAAATCACTAATCAATTGTTCTGCTGCATAATAGCACAAATCAGATGTACAAAGTTTATCTGATACACGACGTTCTTTTACACCAGTTGTCTTCACGAAATCCTCAGGAGAATACTCACTTGAAATTCCATCGTTTACATCTGGATTCAAGTTGCTGAGAATTTTTTTAGGAACACCGGCACTGATGCCGGCGATCCTAACGTTTTTAAATTCAAGAAATGCCATTACAATTTAGCGATTACTTTGTTATACAAATCTTCTACAGTAACAGAGGTCTTTACGTCATCACCCTTGAGTGCAACATCAAATTCCTCGTCAGCCATGGCAATCAAACTAAGGCCAATAAGTGATGACCACTCTTCAAGATCATGGAACTTTGTATCAGCCTTGATAAGGCTAGCATCTGTTTCATCAAACTGCTCTGCAAAGAGCGCTACGAATTCTTCTAATGATTTCATAAAATATATATATTAAATAATAAAAAATATTAATTTACCTCAATAATCTATTCGTTTTGCCGGATTTCCAAAAACATGGAGTCCATCTTTTACATTTCTCATAACCACACTGCCCGAACCGACCTCAACATAATCTCCTATTTTCTTATGTCTTATAAGTGTAGAACGAACATGCATTATAGAACATTCCCCAACCTCTGAATATCCGCCTAAAAAACTATAAGCTTCAATAGTAGAAAAATCACCTATTTTTACATCATGTCCCAAGTTACAGAAAACATGAACTATGGCATGTTTTCCTAAATGGACATTATCAGATATACAAGACCATCCAGAAACAAAAGAACCTTCCCCTATAGATGCTGTTGGGGTAATAGATGCACCTTGACAAATGATTGTTAGGAATCGACCTCCTTTTTCCTCAATTATTTGAGCATAATGTTTTCTCCATTTAGGCTCCCCCATTGCTATAAAGAAAATATCGTTTTCTTGTATCTCATAATCTTCCGGAGAACATATAATGGGAGGATAATCTCCTCTTAAACCTTCGAAGGCATCTGATTTGCTATCTAAAAAACCTTTTATTGAATATTCACCATCTAAGTATGCTTTCGTCTTTATTGCAGCCGCATACACTTCTCTTCCCCAACCCCTAGCACCAACTATTAATAACTGTTTCATAATTTTATTACTTCAATTGTTCTCTGAATATCCTCGTCACTCAATGCGTGGTGCATTGGAAGGCAAATGACCTGATTGGCAATGCGGGTGGCGACAGGAAGATTGGACTCGGAGGAAGATTCAAGCCCACGATAAGTAGAGAATGTGCTTATTAATGGATAGAAATATCGACGACTATAGATATTATATTCTCTCATTTTAAAATATAGTTCGTCGCGAGACATACCATATTTCTCTGCATCAACAAAGATAGGAAAATATGAATAGTTGTGACGAACCCCTTGAATATCATCAAAGAATGTAATACCATCAATGCCACTCAACGCTTCGCGGTATTTAACAGCAACATTATGTCGTGCCTCAATAGCGGCATCTACTTGTCGAAGATTCAACAAACCATATGCTGCACGGATCTCATCCATTTTTGAATTAATACCGGGGGCAACCACCGTGGTCTCTCCTGCAAAACCGAAATTCTTTAAATAATCGATACGCTGCTTGGTTTTTTCATCATGACAAATTAATGCTCCTCCCTCAATAGTATTATATACTTTAGTAGCATGAAAACTAAGAGTAGACATATCACCTTCATCAAGAATGCTTTTACCATTAATTTCCACACCAAAAGCGTGAGCGGCATCATAAATTACTTTAAGTCCGTACTTATCTGCAATATCTTGAATTGACTTTGTATCACAAGGGCGACCATAACAATGCACGGGCATAATGGCAGTGGTTCGCGAAGTGATAGCGGCTTCTATTTTGGCAGGATCTATATTACAAGTATGCGGGTCGATATCCACAAACACAGGTTTAATTCCGTTCCACCACAAAGAATGAGTTGTGGCCACAAAACTATAAGGAGTAGTAATAACTTCACCTGTTACCCTCAATGCCTGCAAAGCAGTGATTAATGGCAATGTACCATTTGTAAAAAGGCTGAGATACGGCACTTTTAGATAAGAGGCCAACTCTCTCTCCAATTGATTATGAAAATCTCCATTATTAGTAATCCACTTTGAATTCCATATCTCTTTAAGCATTTCATAAAACTCGTCAAGATTAGGAAGCAAAGGAGATGTTACTGTAATTTTACCACTCATATATTATTTCTTTCTTAATTTAATCAACGTCAACAACTCTGTCAATTCCGACATTTTAAATAAATATGCGATACCAACATATATTATCATTCCGGAAATAACCCCTATTATTAACTGCAATAAATAGCCGGGAATTACAAGGGTAATAATATAGACGCAAAGCCCCATAAAAAGAGCCAATAACAATATTGGTAATAAATCTTTTATCTGCTTGAGATATCCTACATTTATCAATCTTCCGGTATAGTATGTATTAATAAACAAGCATATTAAAGAGGTACAAAGCGAACCGATTACCATTGCTTTTATGCTGATAGGAATAGTAATACACAACACTATCACTATGATAATTTTTTTTATTACTTCGAGGCGCAAAAAGAGGTCAGATCGACCCTTTACTTGCAATAAATTCAAATTAATAGCATGAACAGGATACCACATCATACTCAAACAAATAATTTGAAGAAGCCCCACCACATCAATCCATTTTTCGGTAAGCATAACAATAATCAGAGGTTTTGCCACGGCAGACATGCCTACCATTAAAGGGAAAACAATAAAAGCAATAATGCGGAGATACTGACGATAAACACGAGCAAGACGCTCCATATCATTTTGAATGGAACATAACATCGGAAAAGAAACCTCAGAAAAAATACCATTTAATTGAGATGAAGCCAATTGTGCATAATGATTTGCGCGTGAATAATTACCAAGGTCACGAGCGGAGTAGAACTTACCGATTACAAGAGTATAAATATTATTAAAAATTGTATTTAACAAACTCGACAATAACATTTTATTTCCGAAATTCCACATATATTTCATTGTTTGTCGCGAAAACTCCCATGAAGGGCGCCATGAAGAAAAAAACCAGTAACACAAAGTACATAAAACTTGCTTTGTCAAGCCTTGAATAACTAATGCCCAAACACCAAAGCCTGAATAAGCCATAATTATACCAACTACCCCGGAGATAAGAGTACAAACAAAGCTTATCTTGGATGTAGTTTTAAAATTCATTTTTATAGTATATTGAATATCTTGCACAGCACAAAGAGATCCAATAATAATATTTAAAGCTTGAACTTTTGCTAAAGGTTCAAGAATAGGTTCATTATAAAACTCTGCAATCCAAGGGGAAATTAAAAATATAATTATATAACCGACAAAACTTGCTACTAAATTGAAATAAAAAAGAGTAGAAAAATCCGTTTGGTTATGGTCCGGTTTTCGAACAAGAGATGTAGCGAAACCGCAATCAATAAAAATATTTACAATAGCAGTAAACACCCCTATCATACCAATTAGTCCATATTGGTCAGGAGTAAGTAAGCGAGCTAAAATAATACTTATTATGAACTGAATAACGAAAGTAGAATATTGACCTATTCCGCTCCAGAGCACACCTTTTACCGTTTTAGATTTAAGTGATTCTTCTGCCATTACTTTCTATTGAAACATCTTTATATCAACCCTTATTATAAAATAGGTTTTTATATTATTAAATAATCAATAAATATTCACACAATAAAAAACAAACATTATTACTACCATATTAGCTTGTATTTCTCTATTCTATGGCTAATGAAAAAATATATCTACCTACCATTAATTACTCTCAGTATTTTTGGGCAGAAACGGCTCATTGTTTTAAAAATGATTATCGCTAATAGAATAGTTAACAAAGGACAAAGGAAATAAAGTAATACCAGTATTGCATCAGAGGATGGCTGTAGTAACATATAAAATACTTTCTTTATCAAGCCTTGTATTGGTTCATGGAAACAATATACGAAAAAACTTGTTGGGGAAAGCCAGAGGAGTGCTTTCTCAATTTTTCCTCCTTCAGAATTATGTTCAACTAAATAATAAACTATATTTAGTATAAATATTACCCCAAAAATTTTTATAAACAAGTAATAATTATAATTATCCCAAAAAAAGAGTATCGGGAATAAACCTACATACAACCAACCGATTTTAGATATATACGATTTAAAACCATCTATCCATTCCCAATTCAACAATCGATATGATGCACCAAAACAGAAAAAGAAAATCGGTGATATTCCGGGAAAGAAATGCCAATTTACATCTGCCACATACATTACTGTCAACAATAACATAAAAACTACTTTCCCTTTTTTTATCAACCAATAGAACATCGGCGATAAGATGCTGACAAGTATTAAATCACGCAAGAAATATAGTTGAAAACAGATAGGATAAAACCCTGACCCTATATTCCAAAAACATCTTAAAAAATCTATTATCGAATAATCTACTATCTGCTTTCCCGCGAAAATAAAACCAACTTTATTACCCACATATTGATAAAATAGCATAAATACTATCATCCATAAATTCCAAAACAGATATGGAATAACCAAACTTTTAAATCGCTTCTTCATCTGAAGAAAATATCTATCCTTATTCAAAGTCTGATTGAGGAAAAATAAATATCCGGCAATAAAATAGAATGTAGGTACTGCTATAGCAAATAAATTTTGTGAAAAAACTCGCCCGATAAGATGGTAAATAGTAGCATTACAATCTCCAACAATATTCCCATTTACCATAATAGTAGATCCATATATATGTATAAATACTACCATTACTATTAGAGGGAAACGAAGTAATGAAAAAGTTTTGCTAAGAACAGTATCCATT
The DNA here is from genome assembly GCA_016292775.1 of Paludibacteraceae bacterium. Lineage (GTDB taxonomy): Bacteria > Bacteroidota > Bacteroidia > Bacteroidales > Paludibacteraceae > Aphodosoma. The sequence goes on along the minus strand of JAEDFN010000033.1, from coordinate 13,842 downwards.
TAAAATTAATATATTCTCAAAAAAATATTATTAATATAATTTCTTCCAATACCTCTCCTTGCTTAATATGCAAAAAGATAGAGAGGATAGTTAGAAATAGAAAGAGAATCCGATTTTGGCGGTTAGGTTTTGGCCTTGGAGGAAGGATGGGGTGAAGCGGTTCAGGTAACCTTGTGCATTGAGGCGAACTTCTTCTACAATAGGGTCGCTTGACGGGGTATAGCCTTGTGCATTATTCCATGCAAATTCAAATGTGGCGTAGGCGTTATTTACAACTTCATAAATAGCGGTGAATTTCACTTCGTCGTTACTCCATATCTTTTCTGCAAAGGGCTTCTTTGTCATGAAAACAGAACTGCTACGAGAATAGATGTACTGATTGTATTTCGTAGCCCCTATATATTCCACCATAAGATTAAGGCTCCGCACCGGTTTATATCCAAGGCGGATATAAATTTCTTGTGCATTGTCTCCGAGATAATGCCCCAAAAGATAGTCGTTACTCCTGTAAGACAATATATTATACGGGTGTTGATAGTTTGCCACATTAGTGCGAGTAAACTCTGCTGTGAGGTTAATATCTTTTAATGGCCAACCGCTCAGTTGCGCTCCAACCTTGTAACTAAAGAAGTTATGCTCCGGATTCGACTTTTTTACACGAGAAAATTTAAACTCATCGCAATAAAAGCTTACGTAGAAATGTGTGTACTTTAGATTTCGTGTAGATATATTAAAGAAGATTTGTGAATTCTCGTTCTCCACCTTTGCGCCTGCATTGATTTGATAGTCGATAGAGTTAAAGAATGATATCGGCAAAGAGAATGCAGCTAACGGATTTTTTCCTCCATAAATTACAGATGAGCCGATAGACAAATCGAGGTATTTTATAGGAGTGAAGGTGAGCATATTGGCGGCAATATATTTCTTTGCAGGGCGGTATAGTATCTCTTTTTTACCATCTACGGGATTTGTTTGGCTGTAATAATTAGTAGAATCTATGATATTGCTTACGAGCCAACCATGGATATAATCGAGTTTAAACCAACTGCAAGGATGAATTTTGAGTTCCACCATAGGGAAAGAGGGGGCGTGATTTGAAATAATATTGGAAGAGTGATAGGTGTCTCCCCAAGAAATTTTATCTTTAAGAAAAGCGACGGAGCCCCACTTGGTGTATGCTTTTATTCCGGCATTGACTTCGGCATAATCACCACCATATTTACTACGATGATACTCTGCTCCCGGAAGATTATTTAAATAGTTTGGCAAAGAGAGGAGAGCCGCCGCTCCGGATCCGCCGGGGTAATACTCTTTGCTGAGCCAATCACCGGAAAAGGAATGATCACGAATGCTACCCCACACGGAGATATGGTTGACGATATCGGCACGAATTTCAGCACCCCACCAGCGATGAAGGATAGCTCCCTTTTTATTTGCCGTAATGTCTGCTCCTATTATAGGATTGATTTTACAAGCGAAATATTTGTCATTATAATGAAAAGCCGGTTGCAACAGTGCCAAAGAGAATGTGCGATGGTTGGTCCAGTTAACAATCCCGTTTGGAATAGTATCTCTTTCGAGAGAGAAATCGTTAAGGAAGAAAGCCAATTCTTTTGCCTGACGCTTTGAGAGTATCTGCGGATTTACATCATAAGCGTTTTTTGCCTCTACAAGCCATGAGGCTATTTGGTTACGACCATAAGGCTTTACTACAGAGCCGATTTCTATGACATGCATTTGGGCAAGTTCGTCGATAAAAGAGTAGATTTGTGAATAATCCATACTCTCCGGCACGCCACCTAAAGCGGGTTTATAATTACTAAAGATGCTATACGATACGGATTTGGAAGTCGCTTTTTTATCTTTCCCTAAAGAATCTGTTGTAGCCGAATTAATGACAATATCATCCTCGTTTACGCTACACGATGGCGAAACGATTTTTGACGGAGTAGAACCATTTATTGCGAAAGCGAAGAGATAAACAAAAGAGAGTAATGAAATAAGCGATAATCGTTTTTGATATATATTAATCATAATCTATTCAAGTAATCTTGTCGAATTTTATTCCAGGTATAGTTTTCCCAAGCGAGGCGAGGAGAATTTATTTTCAATTCTTCATTCAACATACGCACAAGGTCGTTGACATCAGAGAAATAATTTGCCGTTCCGAAAGTAGTTTCTCTATTGTAAACGACATCAAAAGCGATGATAGGCACATCAAAAAACATAGCTTCCACGAGCGAAGGGTTGGTACCTCCGGCACTATGTCCGTGAAGATAACAATTTGCATTAGAGCGCAATACAAAAAGTTCTTTCAAATCATATATACTATCAAGGAGTGTGATATTAGGTTCATTGGCGTATTGTGCTTTCAGGTTTCGAGCATAATCACTTCTGTGCCAATTACCTACAAAGACTATATTTTTGCGGGTCAACTTAAAAGCCTCGAGTATTATATGACAATTATTCTCGGGTTCGATACGGCACACCGCCACTGCATAATCGCCTTTGGATAGATTGTATTTACTTAATACAGAGCTGATATCAGAGTCTGATACCGGCACTAAAACTTGGTCTCCACCATAAGTAACGAGAGCGGATTTCTTTCCATACTCACGGAGTATATATTGTTGTATAGCCTTATTATCGGCAATAATGAGGTCGGAATTATAGACTGCGATTTTCTCCGCCCATTTCAAGTAACGGCGAGTTAATTTACCCCACTTTTGACGAGAATGTTCGAGACCATCGATATTGACAACAACTTTAGATTTTGATAAAAGGCGATAAAAAGGGAGGAAAGAGGCGCCGCTAATACCGAGTACGAGGATAGAATCATACCCCATAAGAGAACGAGTCAAAGCAATGATATCATACGGAATACTTTGGATACCATTAGCTTTGAGAGGAATATATTTCAGAAAAGCGTTTTTATATTTCTTTAGCGACTGTTTTTGATCTATACTTGAGCAAAAAACGGTAAATTCGGCAGAATCATCTTCAATAAGGTGTTCGACAAGAGTCTCGAAGCCTCCATATTTAGACGGTACACCTTGAATACCTATGATTGCTATTTTTTTTCGCTGATTGATATTCATTAAAATTCTTGCTGATTTATATTATTTATTTTTTCACTGATTTTCAATGCATTTCCCGCTAACAACAGATATTTTTCCTTATCGTAAAATAGATATTTAATAGTATCTACAATCTTATCGATATTCTGCACATCTATTTTATACCCGTTTACCCCGTCATCGACGAATTCCGCAATACCTCCTACAGTAGGCACTATAACGGGCAGGGCGGCACTCATTGCTTCGAGGGCGGTAAGGCCGAAAGTTTCTATAAACAGATTTTTATCAGAGAGATTAAGAACGAGAGAAGCGGAATTATAGAAACGGGCAACATCTTCTTGGCGGGGAAAAACCGTGATATTTGACGGTAGTATCAACTGATGTTTTTGAAGAAAGCGTTGAATATTATCGCTGTTATCATTGATAACGAGAATGAAACCAAACTCGCTTAATGCCGTTGCAATTTGAATGAATTGAACTACACCCTTATACTCTTTTAGCGACGAAATCATCAATACTTTTTTGCGCAGGAAAGCCTCTTCGGGATTGGGATTTAATTTCGACAAAAACTCTTTGGAGAGTGAGTTATACACAACTCTTACTCCGTTTTTCCTTTTAAGGAAAGAGGCTTGATAATGAGATACACAAATAATTTCGGTAGCGAGATGCTGCATACAATAGCAAAGAAAGCGATAGAAAGTGCTCTTGACAAATGCATTTTCATGGTAGTGGTAAATCACTTTCTTGCCCATCAATCTGCCTGCAAGAGCAGGTGCTATAGGCAGAATAGTATTGATATAAAACTCAACATCCGACTTAAAAATATATTTGAAAGCAAAAAAGAAAGTGTATAATTGAGCAAAGCAATATCGGGCGAAAGTGAGTATCTTATTTTTAGAAAAAGAGTAAGGATAGGTGTGATATTTGACATTCGGCATGGAGCGCAAATCACTCAACACCCCATTGGTATTACTTGTAACAATTTCCACATTCTCTCCCCTTATAATCCTTTGTTTCACTACATTATGTAGCACAGTAGGACTACCGCTAAAATCATTATACAAATGGAAGAACACTGTGGTTTTACTCATAAATTCCTAAAATTAGAGCGACTTTAGGGTGCAAATTTACTAAAATTAGAGCGACTTTAGGGTATAAATTCACTAAAATTAGAGCGAGGATTATATTTCTGAGAGAAAACGTTTCAACAAAAAAGCACAAAAATAGGGGATAGTAAGTACATTATTTGCAAAACCGACATTACCATCCACCAACTTTATACCCCATTGAATATCCTTATATTTTTCACTTTTAATAAGAGTTTGCAAAGATTTAGCGGAAGCATTGACTGATTTTACTTCAATAGGGATAAGGTTATTTTTAGTACGCAAGAAGAAATCCTCTTCGAGAGTAGAATCTTGACGTTTATAATAGAATAGGTCGGCACCTGATTTAGTAAGAGCTTCGGCAACAATATTTTCGTAAAGCGCCCCTTTATAGGTACCCATATTGGCATTTATGCGTAAATCGTCTTGCACTTCATCATCGAGCAGGGCGATAAGTAGACCGGTATCCGCAAAATAGATTTTGTATTTACTATCGTCAAAATTTCCCTTTAAAGGTAATTCCGGGAAATTAAGGCAGTAGCAAACAGAAATAATACCGGCATCATTAAGCCATTCAATACAACCCCAATAATCTTTATTCTTCGCACCGGGAGCCACTTTTGAGATTTGAAATTTTTTATTTTCACATCCCAATTGGATAGGTATTCTATTAAAAACATTCAATATTTTTGTTTGCTCGATACCATGAACATATTTTCGCACATCTTCTTTATAATCGGCAACGAGCTGACGTTGCATATCAAGAATACCCACAAAAGAGCCGTTTTCGAAATAACTCTTCACTAAAGCAGGCATACCACCCAAAAGACTAAAATCGCGGAATAAAGAGAAAAACACCTCTTGCTCCAAAGTAGAAAAAGGGGTATGATTTCTAATATGCTCCAACATCATTTCAGCAATATTTTCATCATATCCTTTTGCCCAAAGAAACTCCTCAAAATCCATTGAGTGCATTATAAAATCGGTTTTATACCCAACGCTATTACTCTCTATTTTACGATAATTAATTCCTAACAATGAGCCGGAACAGATAACATCATAAACACCCTGTATTTTGAAAAATTTCAATGAGGTAGCTATTTCCGGAAAATCTTGTAATTCATCAAAGAAAATAAGAGTTGTGCCTTTAGTAAATTTAACCTCGGGATTCAGTAGTGAAATATTCTTACATATTTGTTCCGGTTTATAACCATCAACAGTAATATTTTTGTATTTAGGCTCTTCCACAAAATTTATATAAACAACATTATCGTAATTTTGTTTTGCGAAATGCAATATTGATTCCGTTTTACCTATTTGCCTTGCACCTTTGACTATCAAAGGATTATGATTGGAATTTTTCTTCCAATCACAAAGGAAAGAGTCTATTTTACGCTTTAGATACATCATAATTTCCTAAAATTAGAGCGAGATTAGGGTGCAAAGTTACTAAAATTAGAGCGAGATTAGGGTATAAATTCACTAAAATTAGAGCGAGGGTACGAATAATTCAAAATTTCATTCCAAAAAAAGTATTGTGGATTGGCATTATCTGCTACACTACCTTTTTCTCTGTTAACATAACGAGAAAAAATACTCAACAAATAGAGTATGAGCATATTGACATCAATCCAACTACCTTTATCAGAATTGATATAAGAAATAACATCGGCAGGGGACCAATGTTTTTCGAAATAAGCAACTTGTAAGAAAAAGTGGTAACGGTCCAGCATCGGTGGATAATAACACTCGGCATACTCCCAATCAAAAACAAACAGACTACCATCTTCTACAAACATATTCCAAGGTGTATAATCGCCATGATAAGCACAAAAGTGCACCATTTTACCGTATAAACTTTTTTCTATATCAAGAATAGCGGAACGAAGAATATTAACATTTATAGAAAATGGAAGTCGATTCAAATTATTTTTTAGGGCTATTATATCCCGATAGAAATCACTATTTTCAAAAAGAATATCTTGTTGAGTTCTACATTTTACATCGTTTAAAAAATTTTGATGTATTGACGACCATTCATGAATGATAGCCGACCGAGAAGTTTTTACGGTAGATTGTATAAAAACGGAATACCCATTGAGATTGCCGTTAAACAAGTAGTGAGGGATGTTATCAATCCCCTTATCATGCAAATAGGTCAGCATTCTACCCTCTGCTACAAACAATTCTTCAACATCCTTACTATCTGAAATTTTACAATAGCCGAGAATATTCTTATCTTGAAAAATTTGAAGAGTGATTTTTTGGTGAACGGAAGGGGTGCCGAGAAACATAGCGAATTCAAAATTATCGACATTAAAGATACGACAGATAAGATTTTGTAATTCAGCATTCAACACACACTTAACTTGCTCGGCATGGATCAATTTACAGCACAGAGAAGAGCGGCACAAGAGAGGAAAAAAAGATTTAAGCACTCTACCCTTTGTGCTGCTCGGCTGATAAAGAAGCAATGCAGAACAGGCATTTTTAGAAGGAATTAACCACGATTTATTGTCGGCATTAGTTAATCTATAAAAAGTATTACCCATATTGGAAACAATAATTTTATTCAGCAGAGTATCAATATTCATAACACCGACACAAATTGATTTTCAATAAGATATATTAAGAAATCTGTAGTTTTTCGAGTAAAATGTCGCGAAAATGCTTTCCGTGATTTTGCCAAGAGAGCGATGAAGAAGCATTGAGAGCATTCAAACTCATTTGATGACGCTGTTCATTATTTGCCAAGGTCAATATAGCATCTTTAATTTTATCGATAACCACATCGCGCTCGAGTATAGGAATTATCACAGCATATTTTTCGGAAAAGCAGCGTGTATATCCGGTAGTATCGAGACAAATAAGTGGTTTACCCAAAGAAACCGCGTCGAAAGATACTGTAACGGCACCCTCTTTAAGAGCCGCATTTACAACAACATCGGCGGTATTCATCAAGCACTTATATTCTGACATTGGCACATTTCCGGTAAAAGAGACCGAGCTACTGATATCTAATTTATCAACGATAGAGAGCAGACGACTTTTATCATTACCATCGCCTACAATAGTAAGATTCAGACGGTTATTCTGTTTTCGGGCGATTGCGAAAGCCTCTAAAACCAGGTCGAAACCGCGCCAAGCATCGAGTCGCCCCACAGAGATAAAATTTATTGCTTTATCAATAGAATTTGAAGAAGCATTGTGAGCGGCTGGTGGATTGGAGCCATTAATAATGTCGGAGTGAGCAGTAACATCGGCAGCCATATTAATAGCAGCATCAGAGTGAGCGATAACATCGGCAGCTACATCGGTAAAGAGAATAGCCTTAGCAGCAAAACGCTGAGGAATTCTTTTCAAGGTATGTTCCGTTTTACACAAAATAATATCGGCTTGTTTACAGCGATAATAAAAGCCGACATTCAGTTTTGCACAAGCCACGGCAAAGCGGCGGAATTTTTCAATAATTCGACACTTAGTATCATAATGGCGAGAAAAATTTTCGGGAATCGTTTCAAGTCCACCTACAGGGCCCCAGATAAAAGTTTGTTTACTTCCGTATCTGCTCACATTCCAAAGAGCGTTGCCATAAGTAAGATGGTGAAATATAGATATATTATTCTCAATCATCGTACGTTTTACGATATTATTGGAGCATAGCTGCCAGAGGATATAATACAATCTCACCCCACGGAGCCCTTTTTTCCAGAAGCGAGCCCATTTCGGTAGGTCGTAATAGATGAAATTGATATTTGAGAAATCAGGGTTTTCCGCCAGCCAAGCATTGATATTCGGCATATTACTACGGCGAGTAAGCACCCACAAGTCGAAATATTTTGACATCTCGAGCACCCAATGCCACCCGACCCCGATCTCACTGCCGAGACCCGGTTCGCATGCATAAGCCGAGACGAAAATTCTTTTTCGAGCCATAATAACAAACTAAAAATCAGCTATCAAGAGTACCTTTAAGAGGTAAATATCAAATCAATAACTCACTATAAATCTACTAAAAGTTCAACTATATATCTATCGGCAAGATACTTATATACAATTATTAGTTTAAGCGTTTATTCACCAACTCCCGAATTTTGGACGACAAGTTATATTGCCATTTTAAAGCCATCGTAAGTTTACAACCAAGAGTAATATATAGCGATAAGAGAGGGATGCGTGTAATTTTTTTACCTGTAAACAATACTTGCAGCACTTCCACAAAAGATAATTTACGGATTAAATCACTATTCTCCAGATTCATATACCGGGTTATTAAAACCATACCATCCTTACATACATTTTTTAAGAAAGAATCGATTGTATTTTTCGCCCAGAAAAAGAGCAATGACGGGTTACAGTAATACTCTAAAAATTGAGGAACGGCGCAATCGATAGCATCCATAAAAGAGTTGTGAATATTAGTAATTTCTAAAGAGACATTAGCTTTGAATACCGGCACTATTACGCCATCATCATTACGGCGATATTTATCTACCACTGTCCAATATGAAGATTTGTAATACTCATCAATAAACATAATCACATTCTGACTAATATTAGATACCTTGAAGAAAGGGATATAATCGCCATACACGGGAGGTAAAGCATCACGACTGACAGAAATGTAATAAAACTCCAAGAAATTTGCATTAAAATATTTCAATAGTGCATTCACCATAACACGCATCGAGCTGTTCCAACCGATATCAACCATAGCGGAAGACGTTCCATCCATCAGACCTTCTTGAATAAAATATTCTTTAATCATCTGAAGGTCGGCATCCGATCTTCTTCTCATCCAATCGAGCATCGACTGATTATTAAAAAGAGAATCAACAAAAAGAGTTTCCTGCTCTTTTGTTTCTATCTTGGAAAAATTTATTTCAATATTATGTTGCGCCAACTCCTCCGGAGTAATTTTTATTTCCTTCAATAATTCATTAACCTCTCTACCGATGATAGTATTTTTTTCGGCCAACAGCATATAACCGTCAGCCCCCGTAATACGTAAAAACGGGAGGATGAGAGTATCATAAGAGATAGAAATAGTCCTCAAATCCAAATCATCATGTGGAATATAATCGGCAATACGCTTTAAGAATTTATTATCGAAAGAAGAAAAATACAATCTTTTTATTCCTCTTTGCCTTGCATTATCAAAAACGCTAAGGATATAAGAGTAATAGAGGGGCAGAATATAATCTACCGTCATTTGAAAGGCGAGATTACTATCAGTAGTTAATCGAGACGCCCTACAAATTCCCGCAAACACAGAAAGCAACCAACCCTCCAGATAATCGAAACTATGGTCAATCCAATTCTGCTCTATTACGGTATAGTTGCAATCAACATGTACAGCCTTGATACCAAAACGTTTAGCCATTCGGATATCGCTGTTTTTATTATCCCCATAATGAGTCCATTTTTTAGGATTATAAGTATTACGAACCATTTTAAAAAGTGAGCCATTTTCTTTACGCGCCTTCCATTCGCACGAAACAATAACCTCATCACCATCAACAAAACAGCCCTCTCTGCGAAGAATAAATTCCAAAAAATCGGAAGGAAGATACATATCGCTGATAAATTTTATAACATTACCCTTTGCGCGATATTCTTCGATAAGTTTTTTTACTTTTAGGTTTGCAACGAGTTGCATCTCTTCGATATGCAGCTCGGCATCAATAAGCTCGAGATAATTATACGGAAGAAAAGAAATTGCGTTAGCTTTTGAATAAAAATCTTCTATAGTAAACCCTGTGCAATTTCTTCTCCAAACAATAAAAGCCTCTTGTTTTGCTCTATCATTCGGGAATAAATAGAGCGACAAAAGCACGATAATATTATCCGGTTTTCCACAACGACGTATCAATACCGTGTCAAAAATGTCAAAAGAGACAAGAGAGTCGATATTCATAAAAAAGAAATTAAATTGTTTGTAATAATAAAACCAAAAAATCCGATACGAAAAAAATGAGAAACTAAATTATACTCTTTGTTTTTTGCGAATCATATAGATAGCAAAACAGAATAAAAAATAGAGAATAATATCTAAAAGTATGATTAAGTTAACATTCAATTTATTAGATAAGAAATAGTCGACCAACATCAAGAAGAGGGAAAACAAGATGATAATCAGCATAGTAATTTTAGGAGAGACACCGATTTCGAGTAAACGATGGTGAATATGTGATTTATCGGGCAAGAACGGGTTATGGCCTGCAATAACTCTGCGAAGCACCACTCGTACTACATCAAGACAAGGCAGGATAACCGGAGAAAAGCCAAGAATAAAAGGGTTGTAGTTTGATATAAAAGGGAGTTCGTATTTAATAGTAGATAGTCGCACGCATAACATACACACCAAGAATCCCATAGTAAGAGAGCCCGCATCGCCCATAAAAATTTTCTTGGAATCTTCGGCTTTTCCAAACACGTTAAAATAGAAAAACGGAAGAAGCACGCCCAGCCCTGCAACGGCGATGAGGACATAAACGTACATCTCGTAGATATAGAAGATAACGCCGAGATATAGGAAGGCAATAGCGCACAACCCCGAAGCCAATCCATCTACACCATCGATAAGGTTAATAGAATTGATGATATATACAACAATAATCATAGTAATCGGCATACCCAGCCACATAGGCAAGAATTGCATACCTAAGAAACCATTCATATTATACATCCAGATGCCGGAAGCGGCGAGGAGGAAAGCACAAAAAGCTTGCACAACGAATTTTGCTCTGTAACGAATACCGATAAGGTCGTCGCCAATACCCACCAAATAGAGAGTAAGAATTGCTGACATGCAGAACATTAAAGGTTTGATATGGTCACCGTAATAACTGATAACAAAGCTCTTATTAAGCAGATAATCGAGACCAATAGTATAAGAGATTGCAAATAAAATAACGGGAACGAAAGCAAAACCGCCGAGACGCGGGATAGGATTATGATGTATTTTACGCTCATCAGGCACATCGAAAAGTTTTTTCCTAAACGACACGAGTAGGATTTTAGGGATAAGCACTCCGGTGCACAAGATACATATCAGAAAAACGATGATAATATTAAATTCCCAAATCATAATTGTTATTTAATAAGTTCGACAAATTGGGATGGAATTTCGACGGAAACGGCGATGATATTGTCGAGAACTACGACGAAGCGTCGATTTCGCATCCCTTTGACTCTCATAAAATAGCCCTCATTACCAACGAATTGCCCTTCTACAACGCGTACACGAGCGCCTTTTTCTATACTACAATCGTCTCCGACAAGGAAAAGCACATCATCATTATCTGAAGAGGCGATATCACAAAAGCATTTCATTTGATAGTCGGGCACAATAAGAGGGATATTTTTTCCCTGAGAAGGACGAGTGATATAGTAAAGAAAAGGGATATCAGCCTTGGCTGATTGGATAGACGCTTTAGTGGTATGAACGAAAATAAGGTCTTTGATAACCGGCATTAACAGCTTTTTACGTTTACCATTACGCACTACAATAGTGTATTGCATAGGAACAAAAACCTCGATACCCTTCTCTTCAAGGATAGATTTAGCCTTAATATTTCTACCATAAGTGGCTCTCATTGCGAACCAATATGAAGATGAAGTGCACCCCGAGGGCTGTAATATTCCGTTTTTTTCCATCAAAAAGAGTCGTATTCATTCAGAAAGTGACATACCTTTGGGGCTTTGGACACTACATAACAATGTAATATCCAATCACTTACAAACTGATTACTATGTTTTTCGCTCAAGAATAAATTATTTTTCATTAATTTAGACAAAGGTATACATTTTCCACCATAAAAAAAAATTTTTTTCAACAATTATTCAGAAATAACAACATCATAAGTAGGTCAAGAATATCAATAAATATTTTTTTGTAAAACGAATAATTATTTATAACTTTGTAGGTTGAATATTTAGTGAAAAAGATATGGAACAATACATAGTATCTGCGCGCAAATATCGTCCTCAGAACTTTGAGTCGGTAATAGGGCAGAACTCGTTGACAACCACATTAAAAGGTGCGATAGAGACAAATCATCTTGCCCATGCCTATCTGTTTTGCGGGCCACGAGGAGTAGGTAAGACTACCTGTGCGCGAATTTTTGCGAAAACCATCAACTGCTTTCATCCGAAAGAAAACGGCGAGGCTTGTGACGAGTGCGACTCTTGCATTTCGTTTAACGAGCAAAGGTCGATGAATATCATCGAGCTTGATGCGGCATCAAATAATGGAGTAGACAATATGCGCTCCTTTATTGAGAAGGTACAAATACCACCTCAAATGGGTAAATACAAGGTATTTATCATTGATGAGGTACACATGCTAAGTACCGATGCTTTCAATGCCTTTTTAAAGACCTTGGAAGAGCCGCCTGCACACGCTATTTTCATTTTAGCTACAACGGAAAAACACAAGATAATACCTACAATATTATCACGCTGCCAGATATATGAATTCAGCAGAATAACGATAAACGACATTGTATCAAACTTAAAGCAAATAGCGGAGAAAGAGGGTATTACTGCCGATGAAGACTCTTTGAATGTCATAGCTCAAAAAGCGGATGGTGCCATGCGTGATGCCTTATCGATTTTCGACCAAGTAGTTAACTTCTGCGGGGGTAATATCACTTATGATAAAACTATTCAGAATTTGAATGTACTCGACTATGACTATTACTTCAAAATAGTAGATGCACTACTCGAGGGTAAAGTAAAAGATACGCTATTGATATTTGACAAGATACTCTCTAAAGGCTTTGAAGGTCAGTATTTTGTAGATGGATTAGCATCGCATATCCGCGACTTGATGGTAAGTAAAGATGAAGAGACGATAAAGCTGCTTGAAGTGAGCAAGAATATCGAGGCAAGATACAAAGAGCAATCGGCAAAATGCACATTACCATGGCTTTACAAAGCTCTGGAATTGGCTAATGATTGTGATATGAACTACCGCAACAGCAGGAACAAGAGGTTGCTTGTTGAGGTGATGTTCATCCGCATTGCTAATCTTGCAGATGGTGGAATAGAATTAAAAAAAGATAAGCCGGAGTTGCCACTGATTGCTGTTGCAGCATCTCCGGCTGTGGCAAATACTAATATCGCAACAGCCAATAACATTAACACACAAAAGAGTTCTACTACTACCCCTTCGCGTAAAATCAATACTATAAACATAAATACCGGAATTATTAGAGATAACGATGACAAAACTAACGAAACTGCTAATAAACCGAATGACAATAATATATCAATAGCTATTGACAACAATTTACCGGAAGAGGAGAAAAACATACTTTCTGCTATAAACAACTTTATTGCAAATAATAATATCAATACTATAGCAGAAAATATTTTTATAAAATTTACGCCATTTATTGAGGGAAATAAAATAAAATTCAGACTATTCAACTCTATACAACTCAACGAGATAGAGAATATCAAAATACCGCTTGAAGCGTTTGTCAACAAGCAACTAAGCAGGACGGATATCAAAGTGGAGGCGTATATCGATGAGGAGACTCTAAATAGCAATAAGGCATATACCAAGGAAGAAAAATTTGTGGAGTTGATGAATAAAAATCCTTATGTGAAAGAGTTTCAGAAGCTTTTTGATTTATACCTCTGATAAATTA